>CAXGXL010000848.1:0-1910 GCA_964013555.1 uncultured bacterium | reverse complement strand
TGTTAAACGGTAAAGATGAACTTATTCGTACACTGAGTCGTAACTTCGAGTATCAATAAAACAAACGGATAGAGACATGGCCGGCAAGGATTACTACAAAACGCTGGGGGTAGAGCGTAACGCAACTGCCAGTGAAATCAAAAAGAGCTATCGGAAGCTAGCGCTTAAATACCATCCTGATACCACTAAGGGAAACAAGACGCTCGAAGAGAAATTTAAATCGATCAATGAGGCGTACGCCGTATTGAGTGACCCCGAAAAACGAAAGCAATACGACACATTCGGAGCGGAAGGCTTTAATCAGCGCTACAGCCAAGAGGACATCTTCAGTAATTTCGACTTGGGCTCTATCTTTAGCGAATTTGGTTTCGGTGGAGCTAGCCCCGGCGGCGGAGCGACCGGTGATTTTTTCTCGAGTCTCTTCGGAGGTGGCCGACGAGGACCTGGAGGGCCACGCGCAGGCGGAGGATTTGGAAATTTCAGCCAGGGCGTGCCCAACAAAGGGCAGAACATCGACTACAGCCTCACGATCTCCCTAGAAGAAGCATTCGCTGGAGGTAAAAAAGAGCTCAACTTTCAATCTACAGGACAAAATATAACGGTAACCATTCCACCGGGAATCGCTACGGGGCAAAAGCTCCGCGTACCGGGTAAAGGTGGGGCTAGCCCCATCGGAGGACCTGCTGGAGATCTATTCCTCAATATTCAAATTGCGCCTCATGCACTCTTCGACAGTGACGGTCCTGATCTAACCATCGTAAAAACCATATCGTTCACCGAAGCCATCTTGGGAACCAAGATTGAAGTTCCAACTATCGATGGCAAAAAAATAACCCTAAAAGTTCCCGCCGCAACTCAGCCCGGAACCAAACTCCGACTGCGTGGTAAAGGCATGCCGATCCTCAAATCTAAGCCAGAAAAACGAGGAGACGCTTTCGTCCAAATTAATGTCAGCTTGCCCGAAAACCTATCCGAAGAGCAGCTAGCCTTGGTCCAAGAGCTTCAATCCACTGGTCTCTAGACAAAAAGCATCGTCTCAACCTGCTCTTCAGCAATCCTTGCGTTGCCGCTTGTATTCGTTAAGAATCCCACCCCATACAAAACACCAAACAAGGAATTCGCAATGCGGCCAATTGCTCTGCTTCTACTCTTTTGCTTAGCTTTAGAAACCGGATGCGATGGAAGCGCCACCCCATCGAGCCCAGGCGATGAAACGAATTTATCCTCCGGGGGCTCCCTTCCGCCAACTGCTCATCCATTTTGTCAACAAGAGGAGGTGATTAAGCCGCTCCCTGCGACCGAAAGAGAGTATATTAATGCCGGCTTCGACAAATATGCACAAATAATTGCCCCTAATGGCAAGCCCATAAAGCTCTTCGCACAGAACGACGTTTCAGCCGAAAAACTGCGTCGAGCCCACAGCCTACTTCATTTTTTCCTGACAGATGTTCCCAACAGCAAATTTGGTACCGACAAAAGCGAAGTCGCAAACAAAATGGCCGACAATAATGCTATTCTCATTATGCCCAATGGTGCCCACAACGAAAGCAACGAGCTCGACCTCCCGGCCCAGCCCCTCTATGATTCGGAAACTCCAATGGAAGGGTCGCGCTGGTTTATGGATAACGATTGGGAGCATCGAGACGCAGCTTTCGAGGAAATTTTCCATTTGGTTCATGACACTGGAATAGGTACCTACCTTCCCGGAGCAATTCCTGAATACCAAGAACTTTTGATCGCTGAAGCAGAGCAAGCCATCATCGATGGCCGCTGGGGAATTCCTGTAGAACCAGACGTAACCGAATGGATCACAGAACTACGAGCAGAAAATTCTCTTGCCCAGGAATACATTGCCTCAGTCATAGACAGTTACTATGGCCTTTGGGGTCCTTTTGATGAACGAGCTGGGG
>CAXGXL010000847.1:0-1911 GCA_964013555.1 uncultured bacterium | reverse complement strand
GAAAATATGATTTTCTCTCTAAAATATGAAACATCAACCCCTCTAGAATTCATCAACAAAACAACTCGTGACGATCTAAACTATTTTACTCAAGACGAAAGAATTCGCCGGGATATGCCAGGCCTCGCCACACTAGGAACATCTATCAAACTATCGAAGAACTTGACCATCGACGCAGGATATACTCGCTATTTTACTTCTTCCGCTAACTGGGACAAGGCCCTCGACGGCACGCCACTCGCTAAAAAATTTGATGACGGGTGGGATTCGAGCGCGTCGCTCCTCTACAATATCACCCCAACACTCGGACTAAGTATCGGTACATTGCGAACCATCAATGCTCACAATAAGGCGACCCGTACCTCAATCGACTTCGGGCTAAATTCGTGGATGATCGGCGGCGGACTGATTTATAAAGCCAACAAAGACCTCACATTTAATTTAGGTCTGGCAGAGTCTCTCTACGAAAAAAAAAAGAATCAAGACAAATCGCTTACGTTTGGACAGCGAAAAGCCTCCTTTGCCCTTGGGGTGGCTGCAAAGCTCTAAAAGCGTATAAAAAAACAATTAGGCGACCTTTGATCTAACCTGAAGAGAATTTTTCTCAGCTGCGCCATCCTTGGCGGCGGCTTCTGCAGCCAAGAATCCAAAGGTCAGCGCCGGGCCAATCGTCCCACCCGCTCCTGGATAAGTGCGCCCCATAACCGATGCAGTCGTATTACCCGCTGCATAGAGTCCTACAATGGGGATGCCATTGCCATCAGTGACCCTACCCGACAAATCAGTCTTAAGCCCACCTTTGGTACCCAAATCCCCAGGCACAATCTGAACTGCGTAATATGGAGCTTTCTCTAAGGGGCCCAGGGCCGAATTCGGCGACACTCTAGGATCTCCGTAATAGCGGTCGCTAGCACTTTCCCCGCGAGAAAAGTCTTGATCTTTACCAGCTAAAGCAAAGCCATTGAATCGGTCTACACTTTCGAGAAGATTCTTCCCATCAACTCCGATCAACTCAGCTAACTCTTCCAACGTATCAGCCTTGTGCAAAAACCTGCCATCTCGATATCGACGAGGGCACCCTCTATCACCTCCCGTCGCATAACCCGGCGCGACCGGACCAATCACGTAGTTATGCCGGTAAGTCGCATCAAAGATATGCCAACAAGGTACAGCTCTGCCGGTTTTCTGATGATCTTTGTACATTGCATGAACGACATCAATATAAGGCGCGGCCTCGTTCGTAAATCGCTGACCAGAACCATTGACAAAAATCCCATGAGGCAAGCTCTTTTCAACAACCAAAACCCAAGCTAAATCCGATTTGGGAACCAGAGTCGCCGGCGTCCACCACGCCTCGTCCATCAAATCCAATTGTCCTCCTGCCTCTTGACCCAATTGTATTCCTTTACCGGTATTAGCGTGATTTCCCGCCGCCCACTTAACACTAATCGGATGAGGCTGGTATTTCTCTCGCATCGCTTGATTTTTTTCAAATCCACCAGACGCCAATAAAACACCGTAGCGGGCCCTAATTCGTTTCACTTTGCCATCTCGATGGACCACAACTCCAGTGATCCGGCCTTCTTCTTCCACCAGCGATTCTACCGCAGCGTTCAACCATAGAGGAACACCTCGCTTGACAAGAGAATAGCGGAGGCGGGCCACCAAAGCATTACCACAGGTCAGCAATGTATCCCGTCCCCATCGCTGGCGCCCAAAAAAACGCAATGCGTAGCGCATCATGCACATCATGAGGTACAATTTTGTCTTCCAATTTCCCACCAAACAAAGATGAGCATCTCGAGCAGTTATTCCAAATTTTCCGAGAATCTGAGATTGGGGATGGGGACGACGAAGATTTAGCAATTCATGCCTGAGCTTCGAACCGTTAAATGGGCGTGATTCCATTGA
>CAXGXL010000846.1:0-1916 GCA_964013555.1 uncultured bacterium | reverse complement strand
CGACATCGTGTTTATCATGCTTATTTTTTTCATCGTAACGTCTACTTTTGTTAAAGAGTCGGGTATTGACGTAAATCGGCCTGGGGCAGTAACGGCCGAGCGCAAAGAACAGGCGAGTATTCTGGTTGCCATTAATGAAGCCGGACAGATTTGGATTGATAAACGGGTGGTGGACGTCCGGGCTGTCCGGGCCAATATCGAGCGGCTACGGGCTGAAAATCCTCAAGGTGGTTTGGTTATTCAAGCCGACAAGAATTCACGCAATGGTCTTTTGGTGGAAGTGATGGATGCGGCCCGCCAGGCGGGAGTCGAAAATGTTTCCATCGCCGCGGTAGGAATGGAGTAGGCCTTGCTCAAGCGCTTTACCATGGCCTTCGCCATTGCTTTGTGCGTCACTTTCGCTCTTTTTCTGGGTATGCAAACTCTTGTAGCTATTGGTCGTGCTGCGGTTGGTGACGGATCTAAAACCCGGGTTGTGGATTTTGTGCGGCTGAAACGAAACTCCAATTTAGAGCTCAAAGAGCGTCGCCTTCCGGAACGAACCAAGCCTAAAGTTCAACCTAGTTCACCCACCTTAGAAGTTTCTCAAACCGCTACTACCAATCATGCGATCTCCGTGGACGTTCCCGCTCCGACAATCAAGACTAATTTCAAACTCGCCGGCGGGTTGCAATTGGGAGCTGTTTCGAGTGATCGGAATATCGTCCCGGTGGTTCGGATTCGGCCCATGTATCCCCGACGCGCCGCCCAACGTCGAATTGAGGGATGGGTTGAAGTGATCTTTGATATTTCAAAAACCGGCTCGGTGAAAAACGCCCGGGTGGTTAAGGCCCAGCCCTTACGAATTTTCGATAGGGCTGCTTTGCGAGCGATTCGAAAATGGAAGTACAAGCCTCAAATCGAAAATGGGGTCGCAGTAGAAGCTACGGGCATCAGCGTGCGGTTGAAATTCCAATTAGGGGAGGAGTAGCTGTGCTGCTTGAGCGAAGTCATTGCTGGGGGCTTTTGGCCTTTGTGTTGGTCACATCCCTTTGGGTAAGTACGCCTCTTTATGCTGCAGGAAGTAAAAAGGATTTTACGGTTGGGAAGTGGACCTACAAGTATTTGGGGCAAGTTCACGAATTGATTGAGAAAGAGAACTACAAAGAGGCATTGAAGGTCGCTAATAAGCTCAAGGACCGCTCTGGACTAAATCCCCATGAAAAGGCCCTTATTTGGCAAACCCTTGGATTTGTTTACTCTGCCCTGGAGCGATTGGCTGATGCGGCGCAGAGTTTCGAAAAATGCCTGGCCCTAGAGGCCATGCCTGACCAGACCCTCTCAGATACCCAATTCAACCTTGGTCAAGTTTATATGGCCGACGATAAGCCTAAAAAGGCAATTCGCGTGTTTGAGAATTGGTTAGAAAAAGAAGAGTCTCCCTCAGCTCAGGCTCGCTATTTTCTTGCTGGTGCTTACTCCCAGACGAAAGCACCGAAAAAAGCACTTCTGCATATTGAGAAGGCAATTCAAGGGGTCAGCAAACCACCAGAGTCTTGGTTGAGTTTGGCGCTATCACTGAATTTCGACCTCAATCGATTGCACAAGGTAAAGGCAGTCTTAAAGCGCTTGGTGGTGCTTTATCCAACGAGTAACTATTGGCTGCATCTGGCGTCGGTTTACAGCGAATTAAACGACGAGCCACGCTCACTTGCGGTGCTAGAGCTAGCTCATCTTGCTGGATACGTTACGAAAGAAACTGATTTACTCCATTTGAGTCGTTTATACGTTAACCAAGGCTTACCCTACCGGGCGGCACAATTACTTTCCAGAGCTATGGACGATGGTATGGTGTCGCCCGAAGCCAAGAATTTAGAGTTTTTGGGAAGCTCGTGGATTCAAGCCCGCGAGTTAGAAAAAGCGGTGAGGCCTTTGGA
>CAXGXL010000845.1:0-1923 GCA_964013555.1 uncultured bacterium | reverse complement strand
ACAATCGTCGCTGCTGCACTCGTATTCGCTGCCCCTACTCGAGCTGCACCAAAATCAAGGTCACTGCCTTGAAAGTTAATTCGCTCAGGAAAGGCAAGTCGAATAATTTCACTCGCCCAATCGGATGCATACACTGAGCGCCCCTTCCCCAGGAAACCCTGAAGATTTCCGATCATCCCTGAAAGGGATGCACTGGGTACGCGAATTTGAGTATCGTCCAACCCACAGTTGAAAAAGATAATGTCGTACTCATCCATCCACAACGGATCGTTCATAAAACCATGAAACCACGACTGCGGATCTGCGCCGTTAATAATATCAATATTGCCCTCGGGGTTGACGATAGTGGGCTCACTTTGTGAATTCGTATAATTGCGTCTAATCGCAAACCCTAAATTCTCCAAAACAACTTCGATGCTGTCGTATAATCCCGTAACCACAGCCATCTTTGTATCCGGCGGAATGCAGATCGGCTCATGAAGAACGGTTTGCTGGCCGGCTACAATGGATGCATCAAACGACGTGGAATACGAGCCCCTGGAAACCTCGAAGCTAAAGTCACCCTGGGGTAAGCCATCAATTTGAAAGTACCCATCAGCATCGGTTATTCCGTGAACGAATACCCCCTCCTCAATCTCTACCTCCACCCTAGCTTGGGAGAGCCAGTAATGATCACCGACGCATATTCTGCCACGAATCGATCCCAAAAGGCGGTCGCATTGCTCGGGGCCAAGATCTGTACGCTGCCGGGCTTCAACCCGACACTCCAATGTTGTCGTAGAGTCTCCCCACTGTGTTAGCACCTGATAATCGCCGGGTTCCAACTCAGAAAACCTATATCGTCCTGACTGGTCCGTGGTTGTTTCTACACTACCATTTAGAATGACGCGGGCTCCGGATACCCAAGAGCCGGTAATGGGATCACACACGCCCCCTTCAATAGAACCGAATATCGAATTGCACTCTTCGTCTCCAACCCGAGTAACTTCATTAGAGCGCACCACAAGCGGATAGTCGAAGATTGTCTCCTCCATACGAGCCCTAACCGTATAGTCACCGGGAGGAATATCGCCAAAAAAGAACCAACCATCCCCATTCGTTGTTGTCGAATACTCTAAAGCATCACCTTGTACGCTCACGGAGAGACCAACCCACCAAAGTCCAGCAGCAACATCACAAAAGCGTCCGCGAATAGCACCGTCCGGCAAACGACACACGCCATCGATTTCGATCGTGCCCGTGGGACAGGGCCGGTCAAACCCCACCAGTTCATCGTCTGAACACCCAAGGACAAAACACATCGAGAGTATGCTCAGTGCCAAAGGTAATAAGCGTAAGTGTGTATAAGCGTTTTTCATTAGTAAAAACGTACTCGATAAACATTTGAAACGGTTACACAAAGACCAGAGAATCTCTTTTAAACGAAAATAAAGTAAAACCAACGCCCCCGCGCTCGAATGGTTCTATAAATATTATCTAATACTCAAAATCTCCAGAATTTGCCGGCAGCGGAAAAAGAAACTATTAGAGTCCATGGCCAAGAACAAAAGTCCGAGTACAAATGCACTCATCGTATTGCAAGATGCCGATATAGAATTTGAGATTCATCAATACCAATACAAAGAAGGTGGTGGAACGGCCGCATCAGCTCAAAAGTTAGGTGTTGATGAGCACCACGTCATCAAAACGCTAGTTATGCAATGCAACGCTAGAAAACCACTTATTATCCTGATGCATGGCGATAAGGAAGTTTCCACGAAAGAGCTGGCAAGGCAGATCGGAGTCAAGTCAATACAACCCTGTGAAAGAAACACCGCACAAAACCATACCGGGTATTTGGTCGGTGGGACATCGCCATTCGGTACGAAAAAGGCCTTGCCTATATATGTTCAAGCTTCTATTTTGCAACTCGACAAAATCTAC
>CAXGXL010000844.1:0-1924 GCA_964013555.1 uncultured bacterium | reverse complement strand
GGTCCCTTCAACGTGCACGTCACCACACACCACCCGCCAACGCTCCGAGTCTACTAGAGATCCAACCCGCTTCAATGTTTCCAATAGCAACGAACCGTCGCCACTGAGATTCAGGAACTGCTTCGGCTCAGAACGCCTCGAGAGTGGCCAAAATCGAGTTCCCGATCCTCCCGCCAAAACGACGGCATATAAGGAGTCTGTACTAGCCATGATAATCGGCAAGCTACCAGTCCCCCCACTAAACTACAAGGCTGGCTCGACCTCCCACAGGTACTCCATCAATCGACGTACAATGCTCCCTGTAACCCCCCAAATAACTTCCCCATCGTAGTGGAAATACCAAATAGGAACGGTTTTTGATTTATAGGAATACTCATGCATTTCCCAGGCGCTCGGCTCCAACAAAGCCACCAAGGGAACTTGAAAGACTCTAGCCACCTCACGAGAGTCCGGTTCGTATTTCACCTCTCCCACAAGCCGAGCCACAAACGGCGTTACGTGAAAGCCGCTATTGGTTACCAAAGGATGTAATTCACCCACAATAGGGATGCCATCCGTAGGGATACCCAATTCTTCCTGAGTCTCCCGAAGAGCGGCCTCCAGTGGAGTCTCCCCCCCCTCCATGCGCCCCCCGGGAAAAGAAACTTGTCCGGCATGAGTTGCAACCTCTGCCGAGCGACGTGTAAAAACCACGTCGAAATCCGTGGGACCAGTCCCCGTAGGCCGCAATAGCATCAGCACCGCCGAGCACCTTAAGCCTTTTCGGGAAATCGATTCGGGTTCAATAGCGCCAATGGCCTCAACAACCCAGTCCTCATTCACGGCAAGAGTACCAAGCCCGCTATTCCCGCCGGTACGAGATAAAAACCAAAATAATGAAACACCCCGCGGTGAACAACCGGCACCAAGAGCCTCAATGCAAGCAACCCCGTCAAAGCTGCGCTAACGAAACCCAATCCCACCGGCATCCAAGCAATAGCCTCCCAAGATGCCATGCTCTTTAGCTCTAATAAGAGAGCTCCACAAATAGCGGGAATAGCGAGCAAGAAAGAAAATCTAGCCGCATGCTCTCGCTCAATGCCAAGTAAGATAGCACAAGCAATCGTCGTTCCACTTCGACTAATCCCAGGAATAATGGCGAAACCTTGAGAGAGCCCAACCAAAAGAGCCACCTTCAAGGGCATTGCCCCCAATCCTTTTTCGCCCGCCGCACTAAATCGAGTAAGTAATAAGAGAAAAGCGGTCACCAAAAGCATACCAGCGGCTTGTTTGGGCTGATGAAAGAGACCTTCAAAATAGTCTTTGAACGCAAACCCAATAATAGCCGTAGGAACGGAGCCCGCAATCACAAGAAGGCTAAAGCGAAAATGGGGAAAAGCTCTTAATGAATCCCCCCACGATGTGCCAGAGCGCAATGCCCCAAACCCATTTAGGGTCTGCCCCAACATCGCGTACAAGTCGCGCCTATAAAAAATGCACGTTGCCACCAACGTGGCAACGTGCACCATAATATCAAAAAAGAGTTGAGGCTCTTGGAGTCCTAGAAGCTCCGCCCCTAAAACCAAATGCCCTGAACTTGAAACAGGCAAGAACTCAGTCAGTCCCTGGACGATGCCCAGAACCACAGCTTCAATGCTACTCAGAACCTTCTCCTGTGAGTTCTTTGCCTCTTATTTAGATGAAACTATCGACAAGCTGCAGCGAGTCGTTCAGCAGCATCGGTGCGCTCCCAGCGAAATTCTTCACCGCTGCGCCCAAAATGGCCATAGGCCGCTGTTTTCTCGTAAATCGGCTTGAGTAAATCGAGTCGCTCCACAATACTTGCCGGCTTAGCACTGAATTCTTCACGCACCGCAGCTTCAATCTTCTCTTCGGGCACGGTTCCCGTACCGAAAGTATCCACCAACAACGATACTGGCTCCGC
>CAXGXL010000843.1:0-1927 GCA_964013555.1 uncultured bacterium | reverse complement strand
CTACCGGCGGGGGGGGGCAGCTCTCGAATGGGCGCTCTTTGCAACCGAACGGTTGAGCATCCTTTTGGTTTGCCACGTTGTCCGTGTTGAGCGGATTTGAAGGCATTTGGGAATAGAGAACACCTCGATTTTTGTGTATTGCTCTACTTCGCTTTAGGTGCTTTTCCTTTTGGAGCTGGTCTTCTTTTTAGGCCTGTATCTCCATAGCTCGCTCCAATTGCGGGAATGATATAGAACTTTTTCGTAAGCACCGTTTGGGAGACAACCGATTGCTTACGAATTGTAGCTTGAACGGTGTATAGGACTTGGCGTAAAAGTGGTTTCTTCTACGCTTGATGTATAGGGATTTAGTTTAAATTATTTTTTGGGAGGAAGTATGTTCAGACGGTGGCTTATAAATCATGTGGTTTTTCTTGTAACAGTGTTCATTTGGGCAGGTTGCGCTCACCAGACGAATAAGGGGGAGTCTCATCAGAGGCCTATGACCTTGCAAAAAATTATCGAGCGAGGAGAAGTTGTAGTGGGAACTTCGCTCGCGCAGCCTCCATTTACTTTCCAAGGCAAAGATGGAAAGTATTCGGGACTCGATATTAGTGTCGCCCAGCGATTAGCCGATGCATTGGGTGTTAAGTTGCAGGTTAAATCGCAGTCTTTCGGTGATTTGATGGGCTCACTTAAGCGGGGAGAAGTGGACATTATTTTGTCGGGATTGACAATTACGCCCCAAAGAAATCGGGATGTTCTTTTTGCGAGACCGTATTTTCGTTCTCATCGAGGATTTGCAACGCTGAACCGTGATATTGCGCAGGGGGCCTCTCTAGAGGAAGTGGTTTCGGATGAAATGAAGATTGGTGTACTAAAGGGGTCCACTCACGAAAGAGCTGTTCGTGGTGTAAATGACAAAGCAAATATTGTGTATGGGGAGCATTATGGGGCGTTATTTAGCATGCTTAACGCTGGTAAAATTGACTTGGTTGTTGGTGAATACCCCAGTTGCATTGTAGCGAGCCGACTTGCTCAACAAGAAGAAGCTCAGGTGGTTATGGCTGACACCTATGAACCAATTGGCGCGGCTATTCGGGTTGACGATTACCATTTCTTGAATTGGCTGAATAATTTTTTGAATTCCTTGGAGAAGTCAGGAGAGACTCAGCGAATTCTTGAGGGCTGGTTAAAAGCGAATGTTTGGGATGATTGGTAGTAATTGTTCCCATATCTAGAATCTGGAATTTTCAGCTTTGAACGAACCGTACACTCTCTCGTGCGGTGCGAAGTCATTGGGTCGTTTGTGATGCCTCTCTGAGGTTTTTGCTTAGGGCTTTTTCGCATAGTAGCGGTTTCTTTTTTCTCGTGTCTCGAAGCATTAACCTAGAGTGTCGAGCTCGATCTTAATTTTGGTTTTCTGCGCCAATGTATACTTGAACGCGCTAATGTAAGAATGGGGAACACATAGCAGAGCGATAAAGCCGGGTAGGCAATGGTTTTCATCTAGCCTCTCACCCTTATGCTTAAGGGCTCAAAAGGGTGAACCCGCTTTTGGTACCAATAGTATATTTCCGTTGCTCGGGCAGTGTTCGTGGTCTTCAATTGGTTTGTAACTTTACTGATATCCTTCCAACTCCATGAAAGAAAAATAAAAAGATTGGTTTGATACACCCCTCCAGGTTAAAATTGCTTAGGGGATTGCTGGGGGGACGATGCGGTCGGAGATGCAAGAAATCTTGAGAAGAATTGCGTTTCTTTCTCTTTTGCTGTCTTGTTTTGCATGTCCAAATCTCGAGAGCGAAGAGGAACACAAGGGGGAATGCTCTTCTTCCGAGATCGAGTCATTCCAGGACTCTGACTTGGTAAGAACTGAATGCGCGCCCTTAGTTGAAGATTATGACAGCGATGGAGTCTCTGACTCTTTAGATGCTTGCCCTCAAGG
>CAXGXL010000842.1:0-1927 GCA_964013555.1 uncultured bacterium | reverse complement strand
TGGTTGGGATTCAGAACTTTACTAACCCGCGTCTCAGATTATTGGTTTGGGATGACCATGCCAAGGCTGGCTGGTGGTTCTTCTCCTGGGACGGCGGGTTTGTCTGTTCGGGGCAAGAGCCGCGCGCTCCTGCTGAATGGATAGAAGATAGCTTGAGAAAATCGAGTATAGATTTGAGTGGGGATGATGTAAGATTCTCGAAAGGTTTGGAGGCAGAGATAGTCGAAAATGATGAATTCACAGATTCTGGTTGGTTGAAACTAGAATTTGAAGGAATTAAGGCCGGTATTACTGGTGCGGCATTGGCGAAGACTGGTGAGAATCCGTTCGTTCCCTCGATTGCCCTCGGTATGATGCCGCCAAAGATGTCTGCAGTGGCTGAGGCGGATTGGATGTGGAGGCCGGCGGGATGGCCTAGTGATCGGGGATTGCCTACTCAAGCGAGAGAAAGTCTTGATGAAGTTCTACTAGCTTGGATGAATCTAGCACTAGTTGATGATAAACTCGCACGCTCTTGCAGGAATGCCATTTTGGGTTCAATCGAAGAGGGTTACATCACCGGCAATCATTGGTTTGATGTTGATTCGCGTGCCGATTTCCTCTCTCATATGCAAGGAAGCGAAGATGAAAAAGAAGCAATTGGAATCGTTTTGGATGGATTGGAAGGAGGTATTTTAGTTCGCTCAGATGGAGTTATATTGGAAGCAGAAAATGACGTTATTCGATTCGAGGATAGTTCTTGCCACCCCGTATTGGTAGCTCTTTGGGAGGATAACGGAATGGAAATACTGCAATCTATGTTTGGCCTCGTAGGGGAAGAGGCTGAGGCTATTCACGATAAACAATCCAAAAGGAAACAAGGATTCGGTGCATTCCTCAGAGAACTCAATGAATCGGTTTCTTCGGCAAGAAAACTTGAGCGGTTGCCTTGGGAAGCGGGAGTCTTGCCTTCACCGCTTGACTTTGCAGAATCCCTGATTAGAAAGGGGGCTGAGGACGGTGTTGCTTCAACGGTTGCAATGTGCCGAAAGGCAAAGGGGCTGGATGCGGCAATGGGATGGGCGTGGCTTGTTGTCCACGATCGAACCGAGTCAGATGCTTGGAGATTCGATGAAGCTAGTCGCGACAAGGGGGGGGATTGGGTCCCAGCAATGACTGCTCTTTGGGATGCGGCTGATTCCTTACTAAACAAAGACGACCTAGATGCAAAAGAAGACTACGTCAATTCCATGAATTGGTTAGCAGAAGTATCGGGCGCCCAGTGGTCTGCTTAATGGGGAATAGCTACCCAAATTGCTACTAGAATTAGTGAAGTACCTAGTACTCCGTTCAAGATTCTAGCCTTTTCTGGAGAAGAGAAAATTTTGCTGAGGCCCAAACCAAATGCTGCCCAAGTCAGTACCGCTGGATAGCCGATGGCGGCATTGATTGCCACTAGCAGAATCTTTCCCGATACGCCGCTTCCAAACAGTAGTCCCCAACTCGTCATCATTACGAGGAAATGGATCCATGCTTTGCCATTCACAATTTGTAGAATTAGTCCCGTTTTGAAGCCAAGTCGCTCTGTTGTTTCGGATTCTTGCATTTTTGGATTGGAGGTCGCAAAGTTCCAACCAAGGTAAGCGATATATGCTGCACCTATCCAAGTTAAAGCTTGGAAAATTTCTTGATTTTCTTCGATATAGACTGTGCCGAGACCTACTGCCACACCCAAACTAGACCAGCCGACTAACATTCCAAGAGTCATTGGGATTGTTGCACGAAAGCCGTGTTGAGAGCCATGAGCGGCGCAGAGTAGATTGTTTGGGCCCGGAGTGAAGCACATTGGTACAATGAACACTAGTAGTGCTACGAAATCTGCTTCGTTCAAGGCCGCACCTCAAGCTAGTGTTGCTAGGTGTTGTTCTGTTTCTGCAAGTGCGGATGA
>CAXGXL010000841.1:0-1929 GCA_964013555.1 uncultured bacterium | reverse complement strand
TCGGACCCGGCGCAGGAACATAAGTGCCGTATTCTCATTGTTGATGATGATCGGTCGGTCGCTAAGTCTTTGATGAGAGCTTTAGCGGTTCACGACGTAGTTGCTGTACACCATGGAAATGAAGTGATTCGGCTGTGGCGCGAAGAGCCATTTGATATTGTGATATGTGATATGATGATGCCTGACCTGATGGGCTCGGACGTCTATAATATGCTCAAAGAAGAAGGGGGCAACGCCGAAGAGAAAATAGTGTTCTTAACAGGAGGGGCTTTTACGAGGGGGGCGTCCGATTTTTTAGAGAGTATTCCTAACTTACGCCTCGATAAGCCTTTTGATGTTGAGGATGTTCTCGCTATCGTTAACAACTTTAGGTCGAGTTGTTGAACGAAATTTGTTGCGTTCGACGCATTTTAGATTGCTGGGTATCCATTTCGCTGGGGTGTTTTGACCTCGGAATCACACGGTGTCATAGTGCCTCCTATGAAATGGAGACTTTTCGGATTTATTCTTTTTTTATTTCAATGGGTGGCTGGGACGGCATTTGCTGATGAGAATCGCGAATTGGTCGTGCTTATTTTGGTGGATGCGCTTCGCCCAGATCATATGGGTGCTTATGGCTATTCGAAGGCGACGACTCCCAATATGGATAGATTGGCTAAAGAAGGAACGCTCTACTCCAAAGTGTACGCGAATGCTCCTTGGACTCGCCCCTCCACGGCGAGTTTCCTCACTGGGTTGAATGCGTCACGGCACAAAGCGGAAACGGCGAAAACCAAATTGCCATGGGAGGTGGTTACTTTGGCAGAACGCCTCAAAAAGGTGGGGTGGAAGAACTCGGCCTTTGTGGCTAATGGAAATGGTGGCTCCTTAGCAAGATTGGAGCAAGGATTTGATGTTTTTAGAGATCCTACAAACACCTATACGAGAAAAGCTCGTGGTAAAACGTACAATGGATTACCAACTGGCGAGTTCTTGGTGCAAAAGGCTCTTGAGCATTTACGGCAATCCACAGCAGATAAAGAATTTGTTTTTCTTTTCTTGGTCGATCCTCATGATCCCTACACGGCCCCCAAACGATTAGAGAAAAAATACCTTGGTAGCTATAAAGGTAAAGTTAGGCGCAGAGCCTTGTGGGAATATAAGAACAATTACCCCGAGGCGGAGCGCAAGTCGATGCTTGCGGTATATGATGCCGCGATTGAGTACAGTGACGAAGCATTAGGACTTTTTTTCGAAGAGCTCCAAGCGATGAAGCTTTACGATGATGCAACGATTATCGTTAGTTCAGATCATGGCGAGGCTTTTGGTGAACACGGATTTTACCTGCATGCGCATCATTTTTGGGAGGAAGTTATTAGGATTCCCCTTATTATTAAGGGAAAGCACTTTCAAAGTGTGGCAGATTCGCGGTTGGCCCAGAGTATTGACGTTCCCAAAACCATTGCCGAGCTAGCTGGGGCTTCCACTAGTGGAATGCCAGGGAATTCTCTAATTCAACCACCGGTTGAAGATTCTTATGTCATTAGTGAATACAACGAGTTTGGAATCCACCGGCAGGCAATCATGGATAAACGCTACAAGGTTATCTGGCAGAAACCTGCCACGAAAAAGTGGTTTAACCGAGCCGTGAAAAAGAGGGCATATTTTCCGTCAGTCTCGTTCGACAAAGAGGTTATTCAGATCTTTGATTTGGTCAAAGACCCTAATGAGAACAGGAACTTGGTTGATTCCCCTCCAGCTCGTGCCCGTGAACTTTTACAAACTCTGCGGGAGTTCGTTGCGAACTCAAAAGGCAAAGGGGTTTAGGGGCTTGCCTAACATTGCACTCCTTTCATTGCGATGTTACGTGCCAGTTGTGAACCCTTCTTATTTTACACTTTTGCTTGTGCTTTTCTCGCTGGTCTGGGGGTGTGTTAAGACCGAGACCGA
>CAXGXL010000840.1:0-1933 GCA_964013555.1 uncultured bacterium | reverse complement strand
GTCAGCTGAGTTTGGCGTGTGAACACCCATGCATCAATTTGAGAAATCCTTCTCGGTTGACGTGCAATAAATGCTCGTGGTCTCCACTTTCTAGGTACAAATCGGGTTGATTGCGCAAAGCGTCATCGACAATGGTTTTCATTCCGTAGGCTTTTCCCAAAGGGGGAATTGCTCCAAGTTGGCAATCTCGAAACACCATCGAAAAATCGTCTTCAGTGGCCATGGATAAGTCTGTGTGGAGAAACTCAGCAAGAGTCTTGGTTTTAAGTTGTCGGCTCGCGGGAATAACGGCCATTATAAATTGATTTCCGTCCATCAATACCACCGCTTTGGCAACCTGGTGGCCGCTAACGTGGGCTGCCTGGGCCGTTCGTTGACTCGTGGTGGTTGGCCAGTGAGTGATAACGTCGTAGTCGACTCGGTTATTGTGTAGGTAGGTCGAAACCGTGTACGGAATACTCATGATGGTCTCCTTTTGAAACGTGACTCCAAACTGGCTATTTTTAAAACAAGTCTAACATAGTGTTTTAAATATGGGGTGGTTTTTAGTGTGCTTTGAAGACGAATAATCGGTGGCCAAAAGCGGGAGGTGGTTACCCCATAACGTAGGCAGGCATTAGTGAACCTCTTGTTTGAACATCGGTAATTGGCAATGTCATGCTAGTGTGGGTGGGCTTAGGTGGATCTCGTACCTGAAAGACTTGGAGAAGATGAGAGCAAACCAACCTGCCAATATACCGAGCGTCTAGTAATTTGTGGGTGCAGGAGCAAAGAGAGCCTTGATAAGGAGTTTAACGGCCCTAAGGGGAGATGGAAGCTGAGCTTTTGGGATTTTTTCCTTGGGGTCCCATAGAACCGATGTTGCAGGCCTTTTTGCTTAAGATACCGGGTTTGAACGGTAAATTTGCCTTGTTGAAAAAGCGGGAGCCTCCCGAGGCCTGGTCTACCATATTTATGAGAGATTCGACGCAATCTTTGGTCAGTTTTGTCCGACAATAGCCAAGACGTTTATTTGGGGTGGGCGCATTGGTTTTTTTCGCTCTCCCCGCCCGTGGAGTTCAATCATGAGTAGAGTCGGCAGCAGGATTTTTGCCAATATAGTCAGTGGCTTATCTTCTTGTTTTCAAAAAAACTCAATAAAAGAGCAAACCCGCCCCTTGAAAAAGAACGAGGTCGAATCGATGCTCGACAAGATCGAGGAACGCTACGGCTGCGAAGAAGAGGCTCTTAGGAGATCTACATTGGTGGTGGATCGCTACATTAGCTCTAAGAGGCTGAAAAAGAAGTACTTTGCGGTCCAGCGAGACGAAATTCTCTCCGATAAGCTCAGCCCGGCGCGGTTTGAATGGTTAAAAGGACTCCAAGGCAAGAAGGCCCAATTGCGTGCGGCGAATCCGTTTGAGTGGGAGATGGGGAGATTGCCCAAGGGCAAGCAGTGGAAGATGGGGGTCGATTACGCTGATTGGAAATGGGGTCGAGAGTTTTACGACTCAGATGAGCCGGGGTATCAAAAGGGAATGCGTTCTGCATTTCGGCTTCTTCGACGAACGACTAATCAGAAACTTAACGCTGATTTGTATATTAAGTTGCATGACCGCGCTGTTGATGGAGTTGAAAAGGAGAATTTCTTTGGTGAAGATGTGCCATTTCTCAAGGGGCTGGGTGATGGACGCGTAAAATATGGAATCCTATTGAAGCGCGTTAGTTTGGCTGCGCGCCGAGAGTGGGAGTGTCATGACTTGATCTGGGATTTTGGCCGGTCGGACTATTTGGTGCGAGATGCATGTGATGCTAGCAAAGCTAAGTATGCGGGGGTTCATTTTCGCACGGCGAAGAATTACGCAGCAATCGGTCCGGTTGTTCCGTCTAATCTGCGCAACCCAGAGGAAAGAAGGGCGTATCTGCGAAATCGCCTGGAGGGGATCTTGAGCGA
>CAXGXL010000839.1:0-1936 GCA_964013555.1 uncultured bacterium | reverse complement strand
ACAAATCCAATAAGTCGACAAACTTGCTCAATACTATTTGCTTTAAGCAGCTTCCCAATAGGGTTTTTCCTCCCATTGGAAATCAAGCTGCGGTCGTATTTTAAGCAAAGAGCCCTGGGAGGGTAGCTTAACCCCTAGGGTTCAAGCTGATAAAAAGCCAAGACCCCAGCACCAAAACGCCACAGGTTTTCTCAGAACTAATCCTAGGAAACCTCTCTTAGGGCATGCTATCATTGACCTAAAAGGGGGTTTCTAACAATGAATCTAGAAAACATATTCAAAGAGTGCGCTTTATTTTCAGCAGTTTTAGGGCTTTCGTTTTTCCTTTCCGTAGGTGAAACCACAAGCTTAACTTCCTATTCATTAGGAATCGAACAAGCTCATGGCTCAAAAGGGAAAGGTGCACCTACCTTACCGGATCAACTTGCTAAGGACTTTAAAGCTCTTATTAAGGAAGTAGATCCTCTCGTAGGGAAGAAGCTCTCGGGTTTAAAGAGCATTTCTGTTTCAACCTTAAAAAAAGGCCTATCGAGCGACGAGAGAATCAAACTCATGGATTATCTCGAAATAGATAAGGAAGAGAAGACAAAACTTCGCGGGGTCCCAAAAAACAAAGCACAAAAAATAATTGAAAAGCTAGTGACAAAAGGGAGCATCACCCTAGACATAAAGCAAGGCGCTTGGGCCGCCCGACGCGAGCTAATGCGCGAGAAAAACGGCATTGTCCGACTTGATCGCGATACGATTTCGCAAGCCGCTCATCAGGATTTCGGAGCAGATTGGATTGTTGCAGTCAGAGATGTATGCCAGAAAAAAATGACCAAGAAGCAATGGGGAAAACGAAGTTCAGAACTCTTTAAGCAAGCGAGCAAAATCTGTCCCTTAGAGGCGCAAATGGCCGTGCTTTCAAATGAAATTAAGAGAATTGATGGTATAATTGCGGGCCTTACCAAATAATTCACCCCGAGAATTTTCATTCGGTAGCAGAGTCTTTTATGGCCAACAAGAGTTCTTAGGATCCTGAAGCCACAAGCATCTGCGGCTGCATTCACGGCTCTATAAAGAATGCGGTATTATGTCTGAACCTAATTACCGCGAGGCTTGTGCTTCATTGATTTTCAATAGGGCCTTGAGGCTCTAGTGGCTTATTATCAAACGCCGGATAATGATAATCGTAGCGATGAGCACGAAAAAGAGTGTTTCGTTGGCCGCCTTGATTTGTGGTAGGAATGGACTCTCCCTGAGCAACAATGTCAGAGCCGACAACCGGATTGATATAGCGCCAGACGACCTCTCCATTGGGTGTTACTTCAAAGAGTTCTCCATGAGGTCCATCGCAAATAAGCGTATTGCCACTCAAGAGACGTTGAGCACCCGAAACATTTTGAGCATAAAAATCATTGGCCTGGAATGTCCAGGCAAAAGACGTGGGGCCAAACGCCTCTGGCGCATTTCGCGTATAGCTCCCGTCGGCGCTCAGCGGAGGCGTAATTTCATCAACGGAGGAGGCGTTTCCACCTGGGCGCCGATTCCCATTATTGAAAATGAGGATATTTCCCGCTCCAGGGCTGCTTGCGGGTATCCAGTGAGCATCGTGCTGAAGGAATAGCTTTTGGTCGGTGGCCTCCCCCGCTCGATAAGATTGTGGATTTCCCCATCGGTAAAGAAAATCACCGCGGTCCGAGGCTGCCTCCGCTGTGGTGGTGTTGTGATCGATAATGTAGATTTCGCTCGTGTTATGAAAACTCAAAAGAATTTGGTCTAGCTCAGCGTTGTACGCAACTGAATTGCCATGCAGCCAATCGGCGCCGCCTGCATTGTTTCCAGAATTACCCGTAAAATTAATGTCAAGACGCCCGGGGGAGGCGCCAACATTACCGTAATTATCCTTAGTCGAGTCAAAGTCTTGAACTAAATGGTCCCAGGCATGCCATTC
>CAXGXL010000838.1:0-1945 GCA_964013555.1 uncultured bacterium | reverse complement strand
CTACGGTGAGGCTCTCGGTAAGGTCCAAGAGGTTTGCCATAAGCATCAAAAGGGTTACTCCCCCTAGGAAGATGACGATGCGGAAAATAGGCCTTTTATACCAAGCTTGGGGTGGCTTGTTTGGGCTGGCTTCATGCATTGAAGTACATCCTCCCACCCATATTGACTAGGCCGGTTCTAGGACTCAAGTGACATCGGGGCCTTACCTTGGCGGAATGAGTGAAGTGACCTCTACGCCAGGGCAAGCTCGAACCCCGTGCGGCCCGTAGCCGGAAAATCAGTCAATGGATTTTGTGAACTGCTCACGGCGTAGAGGTTGAACCAGAGGTGCCGTGCCATAAACCCTTTTATCGCTGGTTCTAAGGGGTCTTCCGCGTCTAAGGGGAGCGTAAAAAAATGGTATCCCTTGGCATGGTTGTCGCTGTAGATTTGATGCAATAGGGCCTTTAGAATTTCGGGATTGTCATTTTCTATAGAGAGGTTAGAGAGATAAAAGTAGTTAAAGACCTCTTTTTCTTCGGGTAAGGGAGGAAACCGAAAGAGTTTGGCGCCAAGGTTGAAGCTCTTTTTGACCCACTTCATTGACCCCCTATAGGCCAATACTTGGTAGCGTTTGACGTCTTTGGCATCCCAAAGAGTAGTAACCCCGACGATTCTATGGCGTAGGTCGATGGCCATGTAGGTGTTTTCCAGGCGGTAGTTTGGCCAATTTGCGAGGCGATGTTCGAATTCGCCTTGGTCGAAACGATATCCAAAGAGGCGAGCGCTATGGTCTCGGTGAAGAAAATCGATGATATCCCGGATATCCGAGCGAGTAGCTCTCACTATTTTGTATTTCGAAGGCTTTAAACGCTTTTTGAATGTAAAGTGAATGGCGCATGTAGAGAATTGGCGCAGAAGGTGGTAGTGGGGTTGTTTATTGCGTCTTTTACCTTTGCGATTCACCAAAGCTCGAATGGCTTGGGTATTGCTCGCTAGAATAGATGTCAAAAAGAGATCGCACCCAGAGTGCTCGGCGATGCTCTCAAAGCAAGAGCCATAGGTGAGGCTTATGGCCATCGCTTTTCGGGCGCCGGCTAGGGTTCTTAGATCGCCTAAGTAACCGACTTTGCAGTTTTGGTTGTTAAGAAAGCCATCGCGCACTAAGAACGCAGCGGCGGCTAAAACCTGATTGTTTTGCTCGTAGACGAGAGGGTAGGACTTGCCTTTTTGCAGGGTGTAAAGTCTAAAAAAATCCGGTTCGCGACGCGTGGCGAGAACCAAGTCACCCTCCATGGTGCTCTTGGCAAATATCTCTAGTATTTGTTGCCCATCATGTGGCTCGGCAATGCGAACCCGGGCAGGAAGAACCTTCTGAAGCTCTGCGAGAGGCGGGAGTTGGTTCATTGTAAAGAGGCTCCGTTTCTTGATATATTTTAACACGAAGTCGTGGCGGTTTAAAATTTTCGAAGATCTGAGGGTGGAGTTCTTCGGAAAGCGCGAGCTCTTTTCCTTAGCTTGTGGCATTTTTTTGGGAAGCACAAAGAGTCTCTGCGACAAAGGGTGCGGATTTCAAAGGGAGTTTATATCGAGTGTAAATCTCGTTGAATGAATTGGTAGGAACAACGAGTTCGGGGTGAGTCGATGACGGGGTTATCAGCGAGTACGTCTGTTTGGGGATTGCTTTCGTTTGTGCTGGTGGGTCTAATTGGATGGGGGTTTTATCGACGACAAAATGCGCAGCGAACCATGGGGGGGCGCATTTCGGGCGCTAAGGCCATCTGGCTTACTTATGCTATTTACGTGTGGTTTTTTCTAACGCCGCTTTTGGCTTGGGATGCGAATACCCCTTTGGGTTTTGCACGTATTTTCGGAGTATTTGCGGTTTCAATGTGGGTGCGGGGCTTGGCGGAATTGGCGATGCTCTACTTTTGGAAGAATTGGAAGCCAGCCTACGGGATTGCCC
>CAXGXL010000837.1:0-1956 GCA_964013555.1 uncultured bacterium | reverse complement strand
ACCCGAGTGTTTACTCCAAAATAAGTTTACTGATAGAGCCGCAAACAAATGAAAGTTGAATCCAGCTTAAGTGTCTTGTTCCTACCAGATTTGAGGATTTTATCGTGAGTAAACCACTTCACGGCGCCTTTTGTAATCGAACTCTAAATCTTCGTTCCATTGCCGCTATCGGTTACGACATGGACTACACCCTTGTGCACTACGACGTCGAAAAATGGGAGCGCTTGGCTTTTGGATTTGTACGAGACGAGCTCCTGAAACTAGGCTGGCCCGTCGGTGATGTGACCTTTGATCAAACTCTCGTCACCCGAGGACTCATTCTCGATCTCAAGCTTGGAAACATCGTGAAAGCCAACCGATTCGGGTACGTAAAGAGAGCGTGCCACGGAACGCAAATGCTAAGCTTCGAGGAGCAACGGCATATCTACACCCGCACGCAAATCGATTTACGAGAATCGCGGTGGAAATTTCTCAACACTCTCTTTTCTATTTCCGAAGGGTGCTTGTTTGCCAACCTCGTGGATGCCATGGATCGAGAATCCTTTGTTGGGCCAAAAACTTACAAAGAAATGTTTGAAACCATCGCTCACATTCTCGGTGAAGTTCATAGTCAGGGGCGCCTGAAAGAACAAATTATGGCAGATCCGGCGTCCTTCGTTGATTTAGATCCCGAAATTCCCCTCACCTTGCTAGAACAAAAAGAAGCAGGAAAAAAAATACTCCTAATAACGAATTCCGAGTGGACCTACGCCGAAGCGATGATGCGATACGCATTTGACCCTTTTCTTCCCGGAAGCATGACCTGGCGAGATTTATTTGAATTCATAATCGTTGGTGCCCGCAAACCAACGTTTTTTGATTCGCAGAACCCAGCGTTCGAGGTTATTTCGAATGATGGTAGCTTGCGCCCTACGGCAGGGTTACTCACTCCTGGTAAAGCCTATGTAGGAGCTAGTGCTTCCCTTATTGAAAAGAGCTTAGAATTGGAAGGCGAAGAGCTTCTCTACATTGGCGACCACTTGTTCGTGGATGTAAACGTATCTAAGAACATAAGCCGCTGGCGAACCGCCCTAGTGCTTCGTGAACTCGAAGAAGAAATAGACACCGCTTCGGAATTTGCACCAAAGCAAGAAGCACTTAGCCAACTGATGGCAAAAAAAGAACCCCTTGAATCAGAACTTTGTCACCTGCGCTTAGCGCTCCAACAAAAACGAGTTGGCAGAGCAAACAACGAGAGTCGAACGACTCAAACAATTGAGAATCAAATCATAACGTTGCGACAAGAACTTCGTGCACTCAACGAGAAAATTGCGCCCTTCGCTGAAGAATACGGCGCGCTCTCTAACCTACGATGGGGGCTTTTGATGCGAGCCGGTTATGATAAAAGCCATTTAGCGCGCCAGGTTGAACGCTATGCGGATATCTATATGTCCCGAGTATCCAGCCTCCGCAGCTACACTCCCTATGCTTACCTGCGATCTGTCCCAGGGACTTTACCGCATATGCGTCCTTAACCTTAGAACGAGGTAGCAAGTAATATTGAAGACCCAATCCAAGCGAGAATCCGAATTTATCAAAAAAGATACCGATTCTTTCTTTATAAAGACCGGGCGCGGTGTCCCGGAATGTA
Source organism: uncultured bacterium (assembly GCA_964013555.1). Lineage (GTDB taxonomy): Bacteria > Myxococcota > XYA12-FULL-58-9 > XYA12-FULL-58-9 > JABJBS01 > CAXGXL01. The sequence goes on along the minus strand of CAXGXL010000837.1, from coordinate 326 downwards.
ATGGCTGCGACAAAATCCCCCCTTGGGAGTAGTGCCACTGTCTTCAATCCTTCGGGGCCCTAACTTCGATCCTCCTCTCTCCACAAAGGCTCCAAACACCCCAAAATTATACAATTTTTCCCCTACCCCCACAGTTTTTTTTGCCGTACCCCATTGTTAACAGGTAAAGATAAACTTATTCGTACACTGAATCGTAACTTCGAGCCTCGATAGAGCAATTGGATAGAGACATGGCCGGCAAGGATTACTACAAAACGCTGGGGGTAGAACGTACCGCAACTGCCAGCGAAATAAAAAAGAGCTATCGGAAGCTAGCCCTTAAATAC
>CAXGXL010000836.1:0-1959 GCA_964013555.1 uncultured bacterium | reverse complement strand
AAAACATCCTCCAGCGTATCCCCATCGTCCTCTTCGGCCATGCCATCTGCGAGGTTGGTTTCCCCCCAAGCTGATTCGCCTGCGCGCAACAAAGCCAACGGAGAAAAATCGAGTTTGCTCTTGGCACCAATTGCCTTGATTCCCAATGAACGAGCCGTACTCACAACTGCTGTTACCTTGAGCCCTTTTGTTATGGGGTGTTCTTCCTCAGTTGGAATAACCATGGGCGCGGCGGGTCCTAAACCAATCATGCGATTAAGCGGGTTAGGATCTACAATCAAATCATCTCGAACCTCAATTCCCACATCACTAAGCAAGTTCTCAATACCACTTTGAATTCGGTGCTCCACCAAGACCAAAAGGCGTCCTCCTCGTGAAACGAAGTCCTTAAGAGCCACCAGTTCCGGCTCAAGTAAGGAGCTTTTTGAGCCCGCAACCACAATATAAGAAACATCATTAGGTACCTTGAGCGATCCTTCCCTAGATGCATCCAAATTCAACGCTCGAGAGTCATTCTTCTTAGGCGGATTGACAAAAGACAAAGGGCTTATCTTGAAACCTTCTGAAACCAGGGCATCTGCAAAATTCTTATAGCCCTCCGCATTTTCTCCATCGTCAATGGCTGGCTCACCATGTCCTGTCATGTAATAAATAGTCTTTGTCGTATCGGATACGGCCTGCATAATAGCTTGGGTAATTTCTTCCTCCGTCAAGCTCTTAGCCCGCGCCTCTTCAATTCCAGCTGTCACCACAAGACGAGGCCCACTATCTGTGATCTTGTATTGTTCAACCAAATCGGGACGCAGCTGAGGATCAATCACTTCGTACTGAACCCGTGAGTTCATTCGATAGTACTTTCCTAATACATCCGCCACCAAGGGATAGGCAGCTTCGGTCCTTGAATAAAAAGCAAAGATTTTCACATCTTTATCAAGCCGTTTTAAAAGCCCCGTCGTTTGGGGTGACAATGTGTGAATACCTTCGCGAGTAAAGTCCCATTGTTTCGAACTTTGCGATGCTACGTAGTTGGCCACAACCACCAAACCCAAGACAATAATCGTTCCAGCCCCGGTCATCACCAAAAGCCCCATCGATCTCCCGCCAGCTACCTTCCTAAAAACATCCCCATTCGTTAGAAGATAAAATGCTACACCTAAAAGCCCTACAATCAATTTACTAAGAAGAAAAACGCCAATGGTTTGGGTCAAAATCCAAGTAAGGAGCATACTGACCAATAGGACCATACCTATTGCCCCAGTTAAGCGACCTACAATCGACAACGTAGAGGCTCTGGGCTGTGTTCTTTGGCCAGAAAATTTAGAGTCTACCCTATTTTGATTACTCACGATCTATCTCCTCCTAACGCCATCGCTCGGCTTCTAGAACGCGATAGCTCAAGAAGACCCCCGTGAAGCTCACCGAAATATAATAAACGACGTCTTGGAGTCGAACGATCCCCCTAAGAAAATACTCTACGTGACTGGTCGCCGAGATGTAGTTGATAATTTGGGCCCAAACTTCATTTTGGCCTCTCGACGCAATTCCAATGACAATGAACATCAGGGTAATGAAAAAACTAATTATAACCGCAACAATTTGCGACTCCGTAATCGAGCTCGCAAAAAGGCCAATTGCCACAAATCCAGCTCCCAGCAAGAACATTCCCAGATAAGCGGTACCAATACTATGCCAATCTAAAGCAAGCCCTCCGCTGGATGCGGAGCCTAATCTTTCCAATAAAAGAGGAAAGACCAGCGTCAAAGCAAGCATAACGGACATTAGGAAAATTCCGGCAAGGTATTTTCCCAAAATTATTTCAATAGGCCGAATAGGTGACGTAAGAAGAAGCGCCAGAGTATGTCGGCTTCTTTCTTCGGCGATAAGTCGCATTGTCAAAATAGGAATCATAAAAACAAAGAACACGACAACATTCTGTAATAACGGCGCAATAACCCAGTC
>CAXGXL010000835.1:0-1962 GCA_964013555.1 uncultured bacterium | reverse complement strand
TCGATGCAGATGGGTACGCGGAAATTATTGGCGTGAAATACACCTATATTCCCCCCCCCGAATGCGAGCCCACCGATTTTGAGTGCTGCATTCGTGGTAAATTCGCCTATGGCTCTCTAATAGCCCTGGAGCACGACGGACAATTCAAATGGCAAAGCGAATTGTGGCACTTGCCTCAAACCACCATTGAAAACGCAGGTGCTCCCTCATTGGGTGATATGAATGGTGATGGATTTCCGGAAATTTCGTTTGGCAACGCCGTCTTTAATCACCAAGGCAACCTTCTATTTGAAGGTCTCACCACCAGCAGCTCCACCAACGGGCACGGCCAAGGTGGCGCCGGTCACGGACCGGTGAGTCTCTTTGTTGATTTAGATGGAGATGGAACCAACGAATTGGTCGCCGGGAGAACCGCCTTTGATGCTCAAGGGCAAGTGGTTTGGGATCGGCAAGACATTAAGGATGGGCTTAGTACCGTAGCCAATCTAGATGCAGATGCAGATCCGGAAATCATTCTCCTCACCGGCAGCAACGACCTCTACGTTCTCGAACATACGGGGGTCACCAAATACGGGCCGATTCGTATCCCTAGCGGTAACGTTGACGAAAATGGCCAAGAAGAGGGTTTTATTTCGACCAATCCCGCCGTTGGTGATTTCGATGGAGATGGATTTCCCGAGATTGCCATTGCCGCGACCAACCAAGTACATGTCTTTGAACACGATCTACGTCCTAAATGGAGCAAATCCATCAGCGACCAAACCGGCGCCTCGGGCCCAACGAGTTTTGACTTCGAGGGAGATGGGCGCGCCGAAGTGGTCTACGCCGACGAAGGAAGCGTGTACATCTGGAACGGTCTAGACGGTAGCGAAAAATACCGAGCCGACCGAGGAAGCAGAACCATTTTCGACAACCCTGTTATTGTCGACGTCGACAACGACAATCATGCAGAAATCATTCTCTCCATGGAAAGCCCCATAGGCCAAGTAGGCATGCATGGCGTGATTGCCTACGGAAACGAGAAAAACAATTGGGTTGGCACCCGCCGCGTTTGGAATCAACACGGCTACCACATTACCAACGTGTCCGAGTCCGGAGTGATTCCCGCTTACGAAGGCCGCGGTTGGCTCGAGTACAACGTATATCGTTCCAATGTGATTCGCTGCGAGTAAACAACACCCTCGATTTCTAGTGCCTCCCTTACTTGGAACATCCGGGCGCCGAGCGCAGTGAAAGCACCTCCCCTACCTCCAACAAAGAGAGGGGTAAGGCACTCTTGCCGCAGTAGTTCCTATTTTGCAGATCCCAAAAGACTTCGGTTCGTCCTTAACTGCTGGCATCGACCCTTGCGCCGTCATAAAATACACACAACCCACTAAATGTAACTTTACTAATAGGCCCATCCAAATGTTAATGAAGACCCCTGTAGCCTCTTTCGTTATTGCTTCAACCCTAGCCGCGCTCTTCCCGGCGCATCTCGCTTCGAAGGTTCCTCGCATCTCTGATATTGAGAGCTACCATCAATTCGACCTCTCCAATATGGTCGTAGAAAGGATTCTTGGCTCTGGCTCTGAAGGGCAAGTCTTTCTAGCACGTTTTGTTAAGGAGCAGGCGATTCGCTTTCCTCTTCCCGGCACGTTAAAAAAGCGCCATGCCCTACTTAAAGCCAAACTCCCCCTTAAACTGCCCACCGTTTGGAAATACGATCCGCATTCACCAGCAACAAAAAAAACGAGAGACTACACCCTCCAATTTGTTGAGGGTAGAATGCAACTCACTCCAGCCAAACCCGCCAACAAAAAGGCCGCCAAGCCTTTCTTTTTAGATCATTGCCTTATCGACGCGACATGCTTTTCCCCTCTGCCCAAAACCGTTTTCAAGAAAAAGCAGCGGGTGAACATCAAACTAGCGGACCAAAGCGGCGAAACTATTCGCATATTGGAGTTTCCGAATTCCAAATCC
>CAXGXL010000834.1:0-1972 GCA_964013555.1 uncultured bacterium | reverse complement strand
AAGCAGCTGACGTTGCTTATGCCAATACCTGGAAGAACGAGTACAACCTTAGTATTCCTGTCTTGGCAGATACGGATGCTCAATTTGGGGCTTATTACAATTCAGATCTGGCTCCAATGAATATGATTGTTGAAGCGTGCACCATGAAAATCATGCGAATCATTGTTGGTGCGGATTCAAGTGCTATTGAGACTATCATCGAGGCCAAACTCTAATGCGTTTTTTTTTTAGTATCTTAATTCTTCTTGTAGCTTCCCCTAGTTTTGGCGGGGGCTTTGAATTGAGTCCCGAGGCTGAGCGCAAGTCCGTTGCCGATTTTGAATTAAAGGATATTGATGGCAAGAAGGTGCGGTTGAGTGATCATCGTGGCAAGGTAGTGGTCGTGAGCTTTTGGGCTACATGGTGCGAGCCGTGTAAGCAGGAATTGGGCTTTTTGAATCAATATTACAGGGAGCTAAAGGACAAGGGCTTTGAGGTGATTGCGGTCTCAACGGACGCCCCTGAGACTCAGGCTGAGGTCAAAGCGGTTACTCTTCAAAAGGGATGGGAATTCAAGGTGCTCCTTGATGGGGCTGGTGAAGTCTCTGCTCTCTTGAATCCGCGGGGAGCAACTCCCTATTCGATGTTTCTCGACCGCAATGGCAATCTGTCTTACGACCATGAAGGGTATACCGTCGGTGACGAGGTGCATTATAAACCCTTGGTGGAGGCGCTCTTGGGGGAGTCTTATTCGACGACTGATTCCGCAAGTAGCGGTGCATTGAATTTTACCAATACGTTTTCATTTTTGGCCTATGGGGATAACGGCGATGATGTTGTTGACGATGATTACTTTCTTGGTGTTAACCGTCTCAATATTACCGGCGGGGCTGGGAACTTTTCTGTGTGGGCCCGATTCGATACCTGGAAGTTCTGGAATCGTCCCCAAGTTTTGGTTCAAGGGAAGAACCCCTATCGTAAACACTACGAATTAGACCGCCTCAATTTTCGATTTGAAAATGATGGCATTGAATTGATCTCGGGGGATTATTTCTTGCAGTTAGGTAGAGGAATCGCGCTCTCACTTCGGAAGTCTGATGAAGTAAGCCTTGAGACTGTGCTTCGGGGTGGAAAACTGAGTGTGAGTGGAGACGACTACAAAGTTGGCACCTTTGCGGGGCGGTTATCTAATTCGAATCTAGATCCTATCTCTAATCATACAATGCCGGAATTTGGCGATGAATTGGGGGGAGTCTTTTTGGAGTACTCGGGGATTGGCGGAGTTTTGGTGGGAGCTCATGGATTTCATCGAATCTATGAAACGCCAGTTCTCCCCGGCGACCAAGATTGGAGTCAAACCGGTGGTTTATACTTAGATATCCCCTCGGTATTGGATTGGGCGGCATTCTACGTCGAAGTTAATATGCAAAGACGCTATCAAGTAGGTATTTTCAACAATGCCCTCGGCGGTGTGGCTGCGAGCACGTTGTCGTTTGGTGATACGAATCTTTTGGTTGAGGGAGCCTATCTAGATGACTTTGAAATGTCGACTTCTTTTGAGGGCTTGGCGGACCAATACCCGAAGGTGCCTTTGAATAGGCCACCGACTTTGTCTCGAATTCGGGATGAAGTCATTACCCTAGGTGATTATGTCGGCGGTCGAGTTCGATTAGAGCATTCGTTTAGGGAGGCGGGTTTACTTGTTCATGCCAATGGGCGTTATCGAAATAATTTACCCAATAGTGCGAGCCCTATTGTGGAATACCACGGTTTTGGTGGTTTTGAGCTTTCCTTTCAAGGTGGTAAATCGAAGGTCAGCATGGAGGGGGGCTACCGGATAGATCAACAAGAAAAGAACGATAGCTTGAGTCCCGTTCGTGATCTGACTCATTTTTACCTTAGTTATATTCAAGCAATTCGAAGCAGTTTCTCCCTGAGTTTTTCGTCTGATACGGAATACAAAGGTTACGAGGTTGTGGGCGAAGAAGAACTT
>CAXGXL010000833.1:0-1979 GCA_964013555.1 uncultured bacterium | reverse complement strand
CCGACGAGGATCTACCACGTACCCTTCACAAGTTTCGCTCAGCCGGGAAAAAACTCTTCTTACTAACAAATTCATTTGGTGAATACACCAATGAAGTTATGACTTACTTGCTCGACGAAAAACTCAGTGACTATCCCTCTTGGAAAAATTATTTCGATGTCATTTCAGTTGGAGCCTGCAAGCCCGCTTTCTTTACCGAAGCCGAACCCATTGCTCGCTTAAACAGTGCTTTTGAACCAATCCTACGAGGAGTCAAACGTTTCAAAAAAGGCGAAATGTACCAGGGTGGAAATTCTCGAGACTTTGAAAAATTGCTAAGGTGCTCTGGCGAAGAAATCCTCTACATTGGAGATCACATATTCGGTGATATATTACGGAGTAAACGAAGCGCAGCCTGGCGAACCGCCTTGATTGTCGAGGAACTAGAATCGGAGCTTCAAAAGAGCCTCGAACGTCACCAAGACATCGAAAACCTCCATTACCTTGAAGCACAGCGACGTCGTCTAGACGACGCTTCCAACTTTCATCGTCAGGAATTGAACCTCTACCAGAAAGCTATGAAATCCAACCCCGCTCTCTCCAAAGCGCGCTTGAACGAATTAAAGCAAATTCGGTCTCAAACCAATTCCCAACTCAAAACCGTTATCAAGAAACTCGAGCTTCTGGCGAGTAGTATAGACTGCACATTCAACCCGTATTGGGGAATGGTTTTCAAACAAGAGCAAGAAAACAGCAAGTTTGGAGAACAAGTAACAAGGCATGCTTGCCTCTATACTTCCAGGGTTTCTAATTTTCTAGAATACTCGAACTACCAGTATTTTCGCAGTCCACGAGATCTATTACCCCACGAAACGGGGCAACGACGGGGCCAAGAAGCTATCGACCAAAAGAAGAAAACTTAATCGACTTCTTTGGACTCTATCTCCACCATCCGCAGGTATTTACGCCGTCGAACCCAAGTAGACTCGTCGGGAAAATCCACAACCGGCTGCGGGTCTCCGGTTTTCAAGCCCAAAGCACCTGTACCGTACGCAAGATCCGCAATACTATCGTCGAGGGTCTCACCTGAGCGATGAGAGATAACACACTTCATGCCAGCTCTGCGCGCTGCCTTCATAACCTCAAGGGTCCCTAAGACACTCCCATTTTGGTTTACTTTAATCAATATTGCTGTAGCAGCCTCAGACTCAATTCCCTTAGATAGCCGTGGCAATTGCGTCACAAAAAGGTCATCACCTATAGTCTCCACGCCTCTTTGTTTCAGCTCAGCCGTTAGCTTGGGCCAACCACCCCAATCATTTTCATCCAGCCCATCTTCTACGGAAAGCATAGTACCTTCGTAACGGTCAACAAGTCCCACTAGATAGGCAATCATCTCATCCGACGAAATCAACTGCCCCTGGAACCGATAAGCCTCTTTGTCCGTATCATAAAAAGATGCAGCAGCAACATCGAGCGCAAGCTTCACATTCTTACCTGGCTCATAGCCAGCGAGGCGGATAGCATCGAAGACATAACCAAATGCTTCGGTACTGTTCCCCAATCCCTTTACAGAAAAGCCAGCTTCATCGGCACGCGTCACATTTGGTTCACCGAATCGTTCGTGGAGAATACCCTTGAGTGCAGCATCAATCTCATCCCCCATCTCCAAAGCCTTTGCATAGGTGTCTGCATAAGGAACAACCATGATCTCCTGTATATCTATTCGATCAACCCCTAATTCTTCCCCCTCTTTGAGAGCATGCAGGCCACCGTTGAAAATATTCATAAGAAAGCCCACTTGGCTCTCACTTCCCAATTCAGGCTCACGAGTTCGAATATAGTTATAAAGCTCGGTACCATTGACCTTGGCCGCAGCCTGCCAAAGCGCCCGAGAGACAGGTAAAACCGCATTCGCACCCAAGGTAGCATAATTCTCACCTGAGCGCGCAATCAACATCTCCTCCAACGCAATCAAGTGCTCATGGTGGGCTAAGTCG
>CAXGXL010000832.1:0-1982 GCA_964013555.1 uncultured bacterium | reverse complement strand
AGCTGTCATGGATGCAACCAACGGCATTCGGGCTGGGGAGTGGGATTTGGTGGTGGCTGGGGGAATGGAAAACATGTCTCAAGCGCCTCATATTCTACCCAAGTCGCGCTCCGGATACAGAATGGGTCACGTTGAAGCTATCGATACCATGGTTCACGATGGTCTCTGGGACCCTTATGGTAACAAACATATGGGCAATTGCGCAGAAATGTGCGCTCAGAAATACCAATTTAGCCGTGAAGAACAGGACCAGTTTGCCCTCACCTCCTATCAAAAAGCCCGGGCTTGCGTTGAGGCTGGCTCCTTCGGCAATGAAATTGCCCCCGTATCGATTGCCCAGCGAAAAGGGGAACCTATTTCAATTAGTGCTGATGAAGAGCCCTTTAAGGCCCCATTAGATAAAATGGCTCGCTTGCGTCCTGCATTCGAAAAGAGTGGGACAATCACCGCTGCAAATGCATCGAAAATCAACGATGGCGCGGCCGCTTTGGTGGTTTCCTCGATGTCGAAAGCCCAAGGGTTGGGGGTAAGTCCCATGGTCAGAGTTGTCGCACACGCATCCTATGCCCAAGAGCCTGATTGGTTTACGACGGCTCCAGTTCAAGCGGCACAAAAGGCACTGGCAAAAGCAGGGCTCAATACCTCCGATATCGATCTATGGGAAATCAATGAAGCATTTTCGGTGGTAACTATGGCGGCGATCAAGGAGTTGGGATTGGATGCGAATACGGTCAATACGAGAGGCGGTGCGGTGGCGTTGGGCCACCCTATCGGTGCATCGGGAGCGCGGATTTTGGTTACTCTTATTCACACACTGAACGATACCAATAAGCGTTATGGATGTGCCTCGATTTGCATCGGCGGTGGGGAAGCGGCCGCAGTAATTGTTGAAAACATGGCATACCAATCATAGAACGATCTTGAAGAAAGGTCTTTGTCGTGTCCCAACCTAGTGTTCTATGGAGTCCCCCCGAAGCACTCTTGGCAAATAGCCAAATGGGGCGTTTTCTTGAACGGGTTCGTCAAGAAAACCCTGAGGTTCGGGATTATCCTGCACTTCATCGGTGGTCAACGACCCACTGGGAAGAATTCTGGAAGCTCTGGCTTTCCGAGTCTGCAATTCAATACGGGGGCGATGATTCAGTTATTTATGCGCAGCAGAGCTCCACGCTCGGAGGCCGCTTTTTTCCGAAGGTTACCTTGAATTTTGCAGAGAACCTTCTGCGGCACCAAAGTGAGGCACCCGCGATCCATGCTCTGAATGAGTGCGGAAACGAACAAATGCTGACCTATGTGGAGCTGCGTGAGCAAGTTCGTCGGTTTCAGCACCAATTACTTGAATTGGGGGTGCAAAAGGGTGATCGCATTGCTGCAGTTTTACCGAATATTCCGGAGGCTATTATCGCAATGCTTGCAGCGACTAGCCTGGGAGCTATTTGGAGTTCCTGCTCTCCTGATTTCGGAACTCAAGGTGTGTTGAAACGTTTCAAGCAAATTAGACCCAAGGTCCTATTTGTCGTTGACGGCTACCGTTACGGGGGAAAGGACTTTTCGTGTAGGGAAAAGTTTAAGTCGATTGTAGAAGAACTGAACTCACTTGAAGCAGTGATACAAGTAAACTACTTGGGAGTGGAGTCGGTGCCGATGCCCATGGCCCCCCAGGTGCTTTTGTGGGAGAGTATTGCTAGAGTGAGCCCAAAACACACGCTACTCTTTGCTCAGTTGCCATTTAACCATCCGCTTTATGTTCTCTATAGCTCGGGCACAACGGGTGTGCCGAAGTGCATTGTGCATGGCGCGGGGGGCACCCTACTCCAGCACGCCAAAGAGCTTATTCTTCACTCAGATCTGCACCCCGGAGACAACCTACTTTATTTTACCACCTGCGGTTGGATGATGTGGAATTGGTTGGTCTCCGGTCTCTTTACAGGTGCTGCACTCACGCTTTACGACGGCTCTCCTGCCCACCCTAAACTCGGTCA
>CAXGXL010000831.1:0-1982 GCA_964013555.1 uncultured bacterium | reverse complement strand
CAGCTCGCCAATTCCCGAACTCCAGGATTTTATTGGCTCTAGGGTTAGGTAATAAGATACAGAGATGGTAGAAGTTAGACCAGTTTGAAGGAGAAACGAGCAAGCAATGAAGGCAGTTCTCGACGGAATCTTTAGAGGAGACTTCAAAGAGCTCTCCAAGCGGTACGCCGACATATTCTTAGCATCAGGTGTGGTGGGAATCGTCGGCATGATGATTATTCCGCTACCAACCCCCATTCTCGATTTGCTCCTGGTTCTCAACATCACCATCGCGGTTTCGATGATGATGATTTCAATCTACATTACAGGTGCACTTAAATTATCTGCTTACCCCACCATTATTCTGATTCAGACCCTATTTCGGTTGGCACTTAACGTTTCGAGTACCCGACTCATTTTATTGCAAGCTGATGCAGGTGAGGTCATTCGCTCATTCGGTCAATTTGTTGTAGCCGGGAACTTTGTTGTCGGTGCCGTTATCTTTTTAATTCTCACAATCATTCAATTTCTGGTTATCGCCAAAGGTTCAGAACGAGTAGCCGAGGTCGCGGCCCGTTTTACCTTGGATGCGATGCCGGGCAAACAAATGTCCATTGATGCGGATTTGCGGGCAGGCGCCTTTGATCTTGACGAAGCCCGCCGCCGTCGCGCTGAATTGGGGCGGGAATCCCAACTATTTGGTTCGATGGATGGGGCGATGAAATTCGTCAAAGGGGACTCCATTGCGGGGCTCATTATTACCGCAATCAATCTCATTGCTGGTATCATCATCGGTGTTACCATGATGGACTTCACGGCGTGGGAAGCTATCGAGCGCTACGGCATCCTAACGATTGGTGATGGTTTAGTCTCCCAAATTCCTGCGCTACTAGGTTCCATGACCGCCGGATTGATTGTAACCCGGGTGGCAAGTGAAGACGAAGACAGTAATCTCGGCAAAGACATAAGCTCACAAGTTTTGGCTCAACCAAAAGCATTCGCAATAGCTGCGAGCCTGCTTTTAGGTATTGGTCTTGTGCCCGGCCTACCAACGATTCCCTTCTTTTTTATGTCCCTAGCCGTGGGAGGCGTGGCCTATGTTTTAATGCGCTCTAAAGCAACGAGCCCAATGGGCGGAGATGATGACCCCGCGAACGAAATTCAAGCCTTGGGCGAGGAAACGCGGCAAAAACAAATTGAATCAGCCAAAAAGCAAGAGGGCCAAGCCCAACAGATGCTGCCGGTGGTTACGCCCATTGCCCTGGAGGTAGCGGCCGACTTGATTCCTCTGGTGGAAGATGCAGGCGGCGGCAACAAATTCCTCGGTGAGATGGTCCCGATGATGCGAGATGGGCTCTTTTACGAGCTCGGAGTCAAATTTCCCGGAATTAGGGTGCGTGGTAATGAGACGGATCTACCAGCTGGAACGTACATCATTATGATCAACGAAGTGCCCGTGATTTCAGGAAATATCTCACTAGCGAAAATTCTCGTTAATGACACCGTCGACCGCCTGACTCTGCTAAATATCGAAGGTGAAGAAGCTGTAAACCCAGCCAATGGCTCTGAGTGCGCCTGGATTCCAGAAGAATACGCCGCAATTGCTGAACAAGCCGGACTAACCACCTGGGATGCGGCCGGTTACATGGTTTTGCACCTTTCAAGTGTTCTAAGGAAAAATTCTGCCGAATTCCTAGGGATTCAAGAAGTGCAGAATATGCTGGAACAATTAGAGCAAGCCTTTCCGGCCCTTGTCAAAGAAGTCGTTCCCAAGGCCGTTTCTCCGTTTCAACTCACCGACATCATGCGCCGATTGGTTGAAGAAGAAATATCGATTCGTGATTTAAGATCGGTTCTCCAAGCTCTCGCAGAATGGGGCCAAGTCGAGAGCGATACAGTTATGCTCACGGAATACGTTCGCAACGCACTAAAACGCTATATTTCGCACAAATATACCCGCGGCGGAAACACACTAGTGGTCTATCTTCTCGATCCTCAAATTG
>CAXGXL010000830.1:0-1985 GCA_964013555.1 uncultured bacterium | reverse complement strand
AGTCGCATTGTCAAAATAGGAATCATAAAAACAAAGAACACCACAACATTCTGTAATAACGGCGCAATAACCCAGTCCGTCAAGTTCATTTTCGCGAGCATGTGCTTCGCGTATCGGTCAAACTCCAAAGACTGAAGTTGGTATTCGATAACCAAACGCTGAAAGAAAAAAGCTGAAATCAAAATGAAGATAGCAAATAAAACGTAGCTTACCCATGTCGTGAGATAAATACGAATTTCCTTACCTGCGATGGCTGCTATAGCCCCCATACTATCTCCTATATTTCCGTTAGCGATAAGAAAATAGACTCCAAAGAAACCGACTTGCTCTCAGTTTGATGAGTCTCTAACAAAGAGCTCAACGAATCATCTGCAACTATTTTTCCTTGGTTGATTATGATCACCCTCTCACAAGTTGCGGTGACCTCTTGTAGTATGTGCGTAGACAATAAAACCGTATGCTCCCCCGCTAAGTCCTTAATAAGCTCTCGCACTTCACCTATTTGACGAGGATCTAACCCAACTGTAGGCTCATCAAGAATCAGGACTTCCGGGTTTCCCAAAAGAGCTTGCGCAAGCCCTGTACGTTGTTGAAAGCCCTTGGACAAATTGCGAATTAAGCGATCTACCACCGGCCATAGATGAACCCGATTGATCGAGTGTTCAATGCTGCTAGCTAGCTTCTGACCGCGAAGTCCCTTCAGCTTACCTACAAATTTGAGGTACTCAACAACCGTTAACTCGGGATAAACAGGCGGTGCCTCTGGCAGGTAACCAATTCTGCGCTTGACCTCCATAGGGGCTTCAAAAACATCGAAACCTGCAACGATAGCCCTGCCAGAAGTAGCGGGCATAAAGCCAGTCAACATCTTCATGGTGGTGGTTTTACCGGCGCCATTGGGCCCTAAAAAACCAACGATTTCACCTTTATTGACACGAAATGAAACATCATTTGCGGCAACTAAATCTCGGTAATATTTTGTTAGTCCATGGGTTTCAATCATCGAAGCGCCCACTATTCCTAATTCTAAGTTACTAACAAGGCAACAATCGCGTTTAGAGATCTAAACTAGCTTCTTGTGCAGTGGCTGGCTGACTGCCAGAACCAAATTGAAAGCCCATCGAGACATAAAATTGATGAAAGCCCGTCAATGCGGCATGAGAATCCACCGGGAAATTTTCAGAATCATCGTAATTGAAGATAAAATTATCGTAGGGAGCGTTCACGTAGTAATAGTCCGCACTCAACTTGAAATAAGAAAGAAGAAAATACTCCAATCCGACACCAAAGCGAAAGCTCCCCGCTGTATCCCAACCTATTTCGTCCAACTCGGGGCTGGGAACATAGACTTGATAACTTGCCCCCCAGCCAAAAAACAAAGAAGCCTCCAATGGACGCCAAGCGCTAGAGACCTGATCTTGCCAATGCCAGCCGGGGTAAATTCGGGCCCCCAAATGCCAATGAGCAGCCAACTGTCGCAAATCCCGATCGGCAAGTTCATTGCCATGACCACTTAATGCGGTTTCAATGGCTACATACCCCAGAATATTGAAACCCATCCGATAAAGGAGAGTCGAACCACCGTCAATCGCCGTTGAGAAAAGCGCGCCATTTGACATTCTTGGGACGGGCCGATCAAACTCATCTAAGCCAAATTGGTCATAGGGAACTTCCTGGCCATCTACCGTGGTATAGCCTCCCCCCAAAGTGAGATAAAAACCTGGACGAGCATCTGCAAGAGAACACCAGCCAAGCACTAACCAAACAAGACATAAACGTAATTTCAAAATCAACCTCCCGTAAATTCTGGGTTTCGCTTCTCAACGTAGGCCCGGATCCCCTCCTTGGCATCACTGGACTCGAACAATTGCTGTTGCAGCTCACGTTCCAAAGCCAAACCTTCCCCAAATGACATTTCTAAACCACTGGTAACCGCACGCTTAATTCGGCCGACTGCCATGGCTGCTTTGTTCGGGGGAACAAAT
>CAXGXL010000829.1:0-1993 GCA_964013555.1 uncultured bacterium | reverse complement strand
GCTTCGGTCCGATTCTAAGCTGAGGTTGCGGCTTGCTAAGGGCGCTAGGGAGGGAGCTCTCTTGAGAAGTCACGAGGCTACCGTTCAGAATCTGTTGAGTCTATATAGAAGTTTGATTAAGCACTGACCTTTCGATTGCTTCAATTGGTTGTGGTGAAAAATATGGGGTGGTTTTGGTGATGATGGTCCAACTTTTATTGAGCTTGCATTTGGTTATTGGAGTGAGCGAAGTTCCAATTCAATGCCGGGAGATTCTCGAGCCACAATGGCGGCTAGAGCTGGAGGGGCTTTCAGATAATTCTTTGTCCTTGCCGAATCCTCAGTGGCTGGCGTGGCGCTCGAAATCACTTCAAGTGGTACCGCGCCAAACAGCTCCGAGTGCAGCAACCTTGTTGGAAACCGCGCGTGAGTTTCTGGGAACACCGTATGTATGGGGAGGCATTGGTGGAGGAGGTTATGATTGTAGCGGATTCGTCAATAAGGTGTTTGCCGAAAATGGGTATGACTTGCCTCGGGTTTCTCGTGACCAGTTCAAGGTTGGTGTTAAAACTCGTCGTTATGACCTCTTGCCCGGGGATCTTATCTTTTTTGTGTCCAAGCCCGGATCGACTCGAATTTCACATGTTGGTATTTATGCGGGCGATGACGAGTTTATTCACGCAGCGAGAGGCAAGGGACGGGTTACGTTTGACCGACTTTCTGCAGGGTACTACAAGGCTAGGTTCGCCGGTGGCCGACGGATTTTGAGTCTACCTCCTGGCCGATTTTCTACCCACATAGGGACGGCCCTGAGTGGACGATTGTTTGAGGGACCTAATGCGGTGCCAGCACATTGGGACCCCATCTTGTCGGATTTAGGGTTACACGGCTCAGGGGACCAAAAAGGGAGTCCTCTCGATGAATTTGGTTTGGTCGATTCTGGGGATATCCCCCGGGAGCACGAAGGAGAAGCAAAGCCGATTCAGTTCAGTGGCGGCTTTTTGAAGGGGGCGATAACTCATTTGGGGCCCCGGCTACTAGCCGACCAAGAAACCTCGGTAGGGCTCCGAATTGGCGGTGGCAGGCTCAAGGAACAAGGCGTTTTGGTTATTTCTCCTGAATTTTCGTATTTTGGGCACGACAATGCTCTGCAATGGAATCTATCGGCTCCGCTACGAATTCCAGTGGGAGAAGGGGCAGCGAGCTTGGGAGATGGCTGGACTACTTTTCGTCATTACACGAAGGTACTTCGGGGTCTTTCTTTCGGACAAAAGGAGTCTCGCCTTTATTTAGATTTGAGTCGCACTCTTTCTGGGACGTTAGGGCATGGTCAATTGATGCGTTATTTTACGCCAAATGTGGCTAGCCGCTATATTCCTGAGTACGATATTCGTCCCGACCGCCCGGACCACCTATCGGCTTCATTTGATACTTATTGGGATTGGGCTGGGACTGAGAGTTTTGTGGATGATATCGTGGATCCCCATGTTTTCGGGACCCTGATTTTTGTAAGGCCGTCAATACTTACGAACGAAAACGATGGCTTCTTAAAGCGTTTGTCGTTGGGCCTTACCTATGTGGTAGATAGGGATGCGCCCTATGTCCAACTTGAGTCAGGTGACTTTTCTCATAAGAGCGTTCACGGGGTTGGCCTGGATGTTGAATTGAAACTCTATCGGTCCGAGGTTTTGCGGGTGAAATCCTACGTCGATATTTCCGGCCTATTGTCGCCCTCGTCAGCCGGCATGGGAGGAGCAATTGGAACCTTGGTTCGGGCGAATATCTTGGGGCGTAGGACGCACGTTGTGCGTTTTAGATTAGAGGCTCGATTAAGCCAGCCGCAATTCATTCCCTCTTATTTTGATTTGACCTACAATCTATATCGTTCTCGCTTTCCATTGCATTCTGGACAAGCGGACGCGAAGCCCATCACAAAATTAGAGCTCTTAGAGAAAATGGAGAATACCCCTAGTAGATGGGGCGTTTACGCCGAATTGATCTATCGAATGCATCG
>CAXGXL010000828.1:0-1997 GCA_964013555.1 uncultured bacterium | reverse complement strand
GGTTTTTCGTCTCTTTTAGCCCGAAAAACAGTACCCTAGGTTGGGGCGAAAGCTCCGGGAGCTGATTTTTCTTTTGTTTTTTTGGTGCTACCAATTTCTTTGTTCAGGCTAGTCTTCCGGGCGAGGTTCCCAAGCTCACTGCTCTACTTTCGTGCCAGAACAAAACCCAATTCTTGATTGTTGTATCGTGAATGAAGAGTGGGGCGGTGACACAAAGGGAGCCAATCCAAATGAACAACCCGAGGGACTTCAGGGCTAGAGTCAGGACAACATCAAATTATTTCTCAAGGATGTGAGCGTTCTTAGTCTTTAATTCGCTGGGCACTGACTTGGAAAGACGGCTTTGTCAGAGAGTCTACTTAGGGATATAGCTGCTCGTGAGGCAAAGAGGTTGGAATCTCAATCTCATAAAGTTCGGTTCGCCCGAGGACAAGATGGGAAGATTCGAAAGAAGCGACGATTTCTTTGTGCTTGTGGTTGAATCAATGAGAGAACTATCGTGGGAAAAATAAGTGTCGAAAAAGAACTATTGAATTAGGAAATAGGGTGTCTCATTATTATTGGGAGTTTTGCTTCACTATCTTTAAAGGAGCCGATGGATGATTGATTTGAAGAGATGTATGTTCTTCGCGATACTTTTGCTACTCATGCCAGCGCCTGGGTTTGCAATACAGTTGCAGCCGATGCCAGCCGCCGCCGCGGCCGCGGGACACCCCGCTTTAGGGCATGTGGATTGCAATGGCTTTGTGGCTGCCGATCACGCACGAATCAACCAACTTTTACTCGGGTTCAACAACTACTTAAAAAACCAATTTCAAGGTGCTGGAGGCCCAGTGCGCATTCTTCCGATTACCCGAGCAATGTGCCGAGCGCGACAGGCTCCCGATGCAATTCTTGTAGCATTGCTTATTAAGGGGCTTTACGACCACGACCGAGCTCAAACCGAAGCGGGCGCTCCTGCAAATTGTTATATTAGGACCGCCCAGAGGCCGACGCTTGTCAATGACTTTTTGGCAAGACGAGCGCCGGAAAATCGATACAATCGTTTTAATGGAAGCCCAGGGCCTCCCGCCAGGGCAGCGGATCCTCAGGGTGTCTATAGAATGAATTCTGAATATATTAACTTCATGCATGGGGGTGTAAACCCATTGGCTCAAGATTGTTATGCTCCTAATGGGCGATGGGCTGGTCCGATTGCGGCAGGGTGTGTGGCCCCAGTATTGGCTCGAACCTATATTGGGAACCTTCCATATGTGCTTCGAGCAATACAGAATGGAGTTTATACACTTCAGTCCGTTATCGATGCGATGCCCCCCGCTCGAATCATTAGTGTCAGAGACAGGCAAGCCGTAGGAAATCCCATCAGATGGTATACCCTGGACCATCGGCGAGTTATGATGGTCGTTCTTCTCGCTCAAGTATTGGGAGTTCCCGTTCAAATCAAAGTTGCACCCAGGCTCATTAACCCCTCTAGGAGCCTGGTGGATGTACAAAATTATCTCGCAGAAATTGAAGCAAGACTCTCCGCTAGACCATTAGCCGTTGGGGGGGCACCTGGGGTTAATAATAGATACCAAGGTGCACACTTAAGTGCGGAGTGCATTGAATTGGAGAATTTTCCGGCCCCTCCCCTTGGGGCTCTTGCCCCCTTGCCGAATGGGGTACCTTATTGCCAAGTCAATTTTGGAGCGCCGGCGCCGCTTTACGGCGCATGTCAAAGTCTGTTTAGGAGTGTTGTTCGCGCAAACAACTCCATGTGTATTCGCTAAGCGGCGTTAGGATTGAGCTAAGAAAAGTGAGTCGAAGTGCCTAGGTCAAAGTCCGCAGAACCAGTGACGGCCTGGAGTAGGTATTAGGTGAGCATTTCTATGCTCGGTTTCCAGATGAGCCAGGTTTCGTTGTGCGACAAAGTGTGGCGCATTGCGTCGCGAAGAGCATTGGGCGAATTATGCGCTTTATTTGAATTACTCGAAGGCACATGGGACGGTTCCACCCTA
>CAXGXL010000827.1:0-2002 GCA_964013555.1 uncultured bacterium | reverse complement strand
AAAAAAACCAGGACGATGCCTAAAAAGAAGCGAAAATAGGCAGAAGCACGACTAGCTTCGAAGGCGTTCTTGGTTCTTCTAGGGGACACTGCCCCTTGGGAGCTGTGAGTTTAAGGAGCCTGGGGTGCCAATCATTCAATAGGGACACAGGATTTTGTTGGGAGTATACAATGAATATGAAGCTGAATAGAACCCAAATCGGTGGGAGTGCGGGCCTTACGGGAATAGGAAGCGGTTTATTAAAAGGCCAGCCGGTGTCAAGCGCCGAGTTGGTAAGGGAGAGCGACGCGTATTCTCCCTGCGCTTCGTGGGTAAGAAAGTCTACCGGCTATAAAGGCCCTATTTCTCCTTTGAGAATACCGTTAATTATTGGCCATCGCGGTCTTGCTTCACGGGCTCCGGAAAATACAATCGCATCTTATAAAATGGCTCTAGAGGCCGGGTTGGCAATGGTCGAATGCGATGTACATACCAGCGCTGATGGAGTCCCTGTATTGATGCACGATGCATCCTTAGAGCGGACCACCGGCGCCAAAGGGCGTGTTTCGGAAAAAACGCTTGAAGAGTTGAGGGCCTTAGACGCAGGGGCTTGGAAGGGCGAAGAGTTTAGGTTTGAGGGAATTCCCACTCTTAGTGACTTTTTGAAGTTGTGCCGAGAGCGTTCACGGGTTGCGATTGAGATTAAGGACCCAAGCGATACGGAAAGCGTAGTTGCTTCTATTGAACAAAGTGACTTTCCTTTAGCTGATGTCAATATTTTTGCCTGGGAGGCCGAGGTTATATTGAAGTCAAAAACCCGATTGCCACAAGCCGATGCTACGTGGTTGGTGGCGAACACTCCCTCGGAACCCTCAGAGCGGCTTGCCTTAATTGAAAGGGCGGTCCAAGCCGGTGCAACCCATTTGGGGGTTAAGAATATTAACTGCGACCAAGATTTTTTTGATTCAGTGCATTGTGCCGGGCTTCGAGTATTTGTTTGGACGGTAAATGATTTAGATCAGGCTCTAGAGTTGGCGGAAAACGGAGCGGATGGAATCATTAGCGATTGCGGTGATGCTGTCAGGAGAAGACTTGCCCACAAGTGTTCGTAGGTAAAGAATAGCGGCAGTAGGCTGGCGCTTGCTTTATGGGGTGGGGAGTTCGTAAAGTAGCGTGAATGCCGTAATGTAATTTTGAGTTTTCTCTTGCGATAAGCAGCCATCGGCTCACAGTTTTGGGGCTCTGTAAAAGTTAGTGAATTTTCAGTCTTTTCAGTAAGAGGGGACCAGAAGCAAGTTATTGAGATTGTCGGGGGGGGGAGCAGATTCGTAAGTCCTCAAAAACAGAGCGTCTCTTTGCCTTAGATGAACGCACTCTTAATCTCTTAGATGGGCCCTCCGATTCTTATTGGGGTAATTTGGGTTATTGGGAAACTGCCACTACTTATCCTCAAGCAGCTCGAGAGTTGGCGGCTCTTGTTGGCAAAGAGGCATTTGGCGGTTCTGGCTTTTCCGTCGTCGATGTGGGGTTCGGGTGCGGTGACCAAATTCTCCTTTGGCTAGATGAGTTTGCGGTGCAAGAAGTCCATGGGATTAATTTGTCTCCGATTCAAGTTGAAGTTGCTGCACAGCGGCTCCGAAGACCTATTCAACAAGGTCGTGTGCGGTTGGATTTGGAGAGCCACGGGTATGTAGGGCAGTTGCCAAATGAGTACTACGATGCGGTGGTGGCGGTGGATTGTGCCTACCATTTTGAGAACCGAGAGCTTTTTTTCGAGGCGGTTTTGTCGAAGCTTAAGCCTGGTGGACGCTTGGTTTTGACCGATTTCTCGGTGGAGAAGGTTCCCACTAAAGGCCTTAAGCAGAAGCTCTGGAAGCGTATGTTGACTCTTTGCTCGATTCCGCCGAACAATATGGAGAGTAAGTCAAAGTATCAAAAGCGGCTCTATGAAACGGGCTTTGAGCGCGTGGACCTAATCGCTATCGAAGAACATGTTTTTTCTGGGTTTATTTCTTTTGTGGCT
>CAXGXL010000826.1:0-2003 GCA_964013555.1 uncultured bacterium | reverse complement strand
AAAGTGCTCGCACCTGCAAACCCAAGCGTTTTCGAAAAACTGTTTATTTTTTTTCGGAAAAACCTAAACTCGACCCGTGCGCCGTGTTGCTTGGGCGACATCCTCAATGGCGTAATCGGTCTCTTCAATAACGCGTTCCAAACGGTTGTTTTGATTATCTACTTCAACTGATATGCAGGCTGCTTGGTGGGCAATCTCCTCTAGCTGACTTTCAAGTAAATTCAGTTCCCGTTCCATCGGGGTTGTTGCTGGAACGACCTTTTTGGCCAGAGCCTTTCGTTTTGGGGCGGGAAGGTCTGAAGACACACCACTCGCAATGCGTTTCTTACGAGCGTTTTTTGTCTTGCGAGCCGCTCTTTTGAAAGGAAGGCAACAACACGAAAACTCAATTTCGTCGAGAACATGGTTTGCGTCATCGGCCCTATCCCGAATTCTTTTTACCGCCTTCTCGATAGAGATGATCTGCCTACCTTGTGAATAGAGTTCTTGAATGCCTTCCGCCCCCATTTGCTTTGCATCACTGAGGTTTTCATTAGCTTGTTTTAGGTTATTAATGACTTCGTCATCGGGCTGAGCTTGAGGAACTACGGTGACGGCTTGAGGGACAGATACTCGCAACATAACTACCTTCAGGTGATTGGGCGCGCTCCCCTAGATTATCGACCATTCCGCGAACGGGTTTCCTCTAGAGTCCCGTAAAACTTAAGATATCCTTTTCAAATGAGCTACCCATAATAATCTTCGAACCATATCCTAACTTAACCACAAGACATGACACTTGCAGATGAGGCCTCTAAACGATAACCACGAACCATGACCAGCCTACCTCGATATGCAGAAGAGATTCCTGATTTCCCCAAAGCGCAACGGGCTCCCGGGCTTGTCCTGGCTCTCCTAGAAGGACGTGCGCTCTTGGAGATGGGAGCTTACCTAGCCGCCACGCCGGCCCTAAGACGATATCCGAAAGGCGACGGGCAGCCAGTGATGGTATTGCCCGGCTTTGGAGCCGGCGACTCCGCAACCCTGCCCGTGCGGAGATTCTTAAAAAATAGGGGCTACCCCACCTATGGGTGGCAAGAGGGCATCAATTTGGGTCGCCGGGCTGGGTTATTCACGAAACTACATCAGCGTATCACCTTCTTACGAAACAAACACAATAAACGAGTTAGTTTGGTTGGCTGGAGCTTGGGGGGCGTAATCAGCAGGGCCCTTGCCTTTCAAGATGCCGCCGATCTTCGATCCGTTGTAACCCTAGGAAGTCCCCTTTACGCTACGCACGAGTCCACAAATATAAGCTTGCTGCTTCGTTTAGCCCAACGCCTTCGTGGCGAAGCCGTCATTCCAACTCAGGTTCCAACCACCCCGTGGAAGAATGAGCCAGAGACCCCCGTCCCCTTCTCCTCAATTTACAGCCGCACGGACGGCATCGTCGCGTGGCAAACCTGCCTCGAACCCAATTTGGTCCTAAGAGAAAACATTCATGTACCGACAAGTCATCTGGGTTTTCTTTTCAATCCGCTAACCCTATATGTCATTGCGGATAGGCTCGCACAACCTGAAGGCAGCTTTAAACCATTTGCACCTAGCCCGATTCTGCAAACCCTTCTGCGGAGTAGCTAGTGTGCCTTGCCTATGAGTGTGCATCACCCTCATTATTAAGTAGCGCGCCTGAACTCCTAGATGAGCCAAAAACACGGGTGAAGGCGCCCGACATCCACTACTCTTAAGCCGATTCAATGCGCTACCCTTAGAGAGGCGGATCAGACGGCAACCCACACAAAACGGGAATAGGATTCAAAGTGGTCTCGACTCGATCTCGCGTCGGCACATTATAGGGAAACCGGCTTTGGGAATCAGGCCCCATTGGATAGGAAAAGAGGATGCCAGGATAGGTAAAAGTCGTACCTGACTCGGAGTTCGCCGGGCAAATCTCTTGGTCGTACCCCCCCCCCATTACCACAAAACCATCGTAGTACCCCAGAGGAAGAGGATCTGGCTCCGAT
>CAXGXL010000825.1:0-2005 GCA_964013555.1 uncultured bacterium | reverse complement strand
CAGGTTACTTAACCACCGAGACTGACCCAGTGGCTAGTGCAGCAGGTTACTTAACTACTGAGACCGATCCGGTCGCAAGTGCAGCCGGTTACCTAACTACCGAGACCGACCCGGTTGCGAGTCTTGCGGCATCGGAAAATGCCCAGGCAATTAGTGACGTTGGCAACCACGCGGCGTTTGACGGTTGGGATAAATCAGCATCCGATGATTTTGCCGGTAACTATTTCGACCTAACTAATAAACCCAACCTCTTCAGCGGGAACTACAACGACCTAATTAATAGACCGGACTTCACCGGGTGGGATACAGATGCTAGTGACGACTTGGGGTACGACTTTTCCAGTTGTTCCCCGTATCATTCTACAACCCCGATCATCACCGACGATGGAAACACCATAAAATGCGCAACACTTCCAGAGCCTTCTTTTTCTCATCTAGGAGAAGGCGAATGTCGCTTGGCCAACGGAACTTACGGTTTAGAATTTGAACGAGGCTATTATGAACTGACTCCGTGGTGGGATGGCGACCATGCCGAAGTAGCACTTGAGCGCTGCCAAGAAGCATGTCTTTTTCAACCTTGGTGCTATGCAGCTCAGGTGGTGACCCGCGATATTTGGAGCACCCCCTACTGCTATTTGATAACCGACCGAGCCACCTGGGAATTGCACAACCCAAACGCAAACAACCCATATACCTGGGGCTATGGCCAAACGATTGATGATTCCCGTTACCAGACCTACTGCGGGGGCAATGGTACCTGCCCAGAGGATGCTCTGTGGGAAGGTGGGGCGTTAAATTCGAGAACTGGTTACAATTGTTACGTCATTGATAGAGGCCAGTGAGATTTTGGATGTTAGAAATCACGGTGCCTCCAATTCATGGGATATGGCTGCAAGTGATCCTCTTGATGGTGGTTGTGGTAAGTTGTTTTAAGCCACTAACCGTGGAGGAGGTTAATGGCTTTAGTTGTAGGGGACGGAAAGTCAATGAAGCATCTAATACGTGGGGTTAAGCAAGAACTCGCTTGGGTTGGGGAGCGGTTCGTTCCGCGAGGAACCGTTCGTAGGTGAGTATTTCTTTCCCGACCAGAGGGAAAAGACAATGAAGCAGGCCATACGCGGCGCTCGCTTTTGCCTCGATATTCTAGACCTTTTTTCGATAGGCTCGTATTTGCTGTTTAATCGATGTTCGGTTGGGGACCCGTAGACTCGGATTCAAGGTTGATGCAATTTTTGAAGTGAGAATTCAAATTGTCCAAGGGCACTTTAGGTTTCTTTATACTCGAATTCAAAATGCCTGAGCAGAATGACAAACGATTTACAATCTTAATTGTGCTCTCACTACCTGCTTCATTGAATTCTTATCATTAATCAGCCAGGCGTTATTTTCCTCGGGTGTGTGTTTTTTTTTCGAAACCAATTTCGGATTGCCCAGTTGAATAGATATCCACACACATCAAACACCTTGTTGGGAGGATGTAAAAATGAAGTACAAAATATCGAGAGTTTTTCTTATTTCTTTGGCAATTAGCGGACTTACAGCCTGCGGCGGCGAATTCAGCGAAGATATCAGCTTAGATGAAGCAGCGATTCTTGCGGCTCTCGAAGAAGAAGGTATCGGAACCGATGAAGGGTCAGACCCAGGGGCTTCGACCGAGGCATCTAGTGTAGAAGAAGAAGTCGCGTGCTCTTTTGAAGCTATTCGAGAACGTGTCCGCAATCGTTTCGACCGAAATGACGACGGAGATATTAATCCCGACGAGCAAGAGGCGATGAATGACGCTTTTGGTGACGGCGAAGAAGGCAATGTGGGAGGCGAGGTTGAAGGTGAGGTTGGCCGCCGAGGCGACCAGGTAGGTAAACGCGGTCGCAAAGCAAAGCGCAAGCACCGTAACAAAAAGCTTCGCCGATTACGCTGGATCTACGATACGGACAACTCTCGAAGTTTAGACGAAGCAGAGAAGGAAGTGCTGAAGGCAGATCTTGAAGCTCGATGCGAGGCAAAA
>CAXGXL010000824.1:0-2011 GCA_964013555.1 uncultured bacterium | reverse complement strand
GAGCTATACACCCTCCCTCACCGAAAATCTACCACGGTAGACTCTCGATTACTCTGAGTCTCCCAGTAACCAGGGTGTTCGTCTTTAGAGAAAAATAATGCGGTAAGATTAGAAGAAAGGAGGCCGGTGAACTTTAGCTATAACAACTCTAAGCACGATGCCCCAAGAGGCTTTCACACTCGCTTCACCACTAAGAGGCAGGGACCAAACCGAGGTCACAACTAACTAAGAATATTGTGAATTTCCGCATAAGTCGAAGCTACATCTGGGTCTATCGAGTTTCGAATCGCGTGCTCACATTCGCTCCACGTTGCAAATGACGGCAGTAGATTCTCTTCGATTACCATCGCGATATCTTCCATGGAGGTCGCCGCTTGAATTCGTTGTGCACTCGAGTCCAGGCTCTTAGTCAATGTTTCATCAAACGACCCAATAGCCACCTGGGGAACCCCTGGGGTATTGGCGATGATTTCAAGCAATCCTAAGAATTGTTCTAGGTTCTCGAAGCACCTGCCAAGCAGAGTTGCATCTTGATTTCCCCGCAATCTCGCCGCTGCCGGACGAAGTTCTTTGCCAATGGCAGCCAGAACACGGCCTAGCTCGTCTACCGTTGTATGGGTCAAACCACTCCTAGAAGAACACAATCGACGCTCCAGCTCCTCAAGCATCGACTTAATATCCACCGGCGCACAAACCGCTTCCGGATCGATGGAATTTCGAATGGCTCTTTCACACTCACTCCACCCCGCGAGCGAAGGCAACAAGTCCTCTTCAATTGCCTCTGCAATGTCGTCGATGCACGTGGCCGAATCCATCCTGTGGGCACCGGAATCGATGCAATGAGTCAAGATTTTGTCAAAGGAGCTTATAGCTTCCTGCGGGGCCCCTGGGGTATTTCCAATGATTTCAAGCAAACCAAGAAATTGGTCTAGGTTTTTGAAGCTCGTACCAAGCAAACTTGCATCTTGCTCCTCTCTGATCTTGGTCACTGCGCAACCCAGCTCTTGACCAATGGCATCAATAACATCGGTGAGCCCGCTGACCATGGTATGCGTCAACCCGTTGACAGAGTCGCCCAAATTATCTGTCAAAGCCGCAAGTTTGGCCGGAATGTCCAAGCCGTCAGAAACCACTTCGGGCTCTATAGCATGGCGAAGGGCTTGCTCACACTGGCTCCACCTAGCGAGCGAAGGCAGCACGTCTTGTTCGATTGCGGCTGCAATATCCTCCATAGAGGTTGCGGCCTCCATCCGCGTAGAACCGGAGTCGAGGCTTTTAGTCAATGTCTCGTCAAACGTAGCAATGGCTGTCTGAGGTGCTCCTGGGATATTGCCGAGCATCTCAAGCAAACCGAGAAATTGCCCCAGATCCTGAAAACAGGTCCCGAGGCGGCTTGCATCCTGCTCTTCGCGAATACTCTCCGCGGCCGGTCGGAGCTCCTTACCAATGGCATCGATCACGTCATTTAGAGCGTCTATGGTGCTATGGGTTAAACCATTGACGGAATCACCCAAGGTACGCTCCAACTCTCCAAGTGCGGTTTGAATATCCACCGCAGGAGAAAGCGGATCTGCCCCAATCGCTTCTAGAATTTCTTTTTCGCACTCACCCCATGCTGCGAGCGCAGGCAATAAATCCTCTCGAATTGCCGCCGCAATATCCTCGGTGGAGGCGGCTTTTGCTATGCGGTCAGCACAGACGTCAAGGCTTTGAGTAAGTGCTTGATCAAACGAGCGAATAGCACGAACTGGTACTCCCGGAACGCCAGCTGTCATCTCAAGCAAATCGAGAAACCGGTGCAAGCTGTCCAAACAAGTTACAAGCAAGTCAGGATCTTGACTTCCTCGTATTACCCAACCAAGATTTTCCTCAATACCCGCAATTGTCTGCGACAAATCGTCAACAAGAGCACGAGGTAAATCGCTGAACGTAATACGAAGACGGCGCTCTAATTTACTAAGCGTGATGTCTATGTCAACGCGAGGCGATACGCCTTCTTCTTTAGTGCTAC
>CAXGXL010000823.1:0-2016 GCA_964013555.1 uncultured bacterium | reverse complement strand
CTTCGGCAGAAATTTTCGCACAATCAAATTCGCTATTTAATTTGACCAAGGTTACCATGCTCTCTTCGGGAACGGCTACGCTATCAGTTACCTCAAGCAACAAGAATTCATTGGTCGCCTCAACAATTTTCTGGCTTGAATTATCCACGAGAGGTCCCCTTAGGGTTCCGTCCGCCTCTAACTTTCCGGTGTAAGTAAATCTCTGACGCTGAACAAAATACGCATCCCCAGAGAAGAGTTCGGTGCCATCTACCCCGCCTCCTACCGAAGCCGTTGCTCCAGGCTTGCCATCTCCTTCTTGGTCAAAAACACGAGGATCGTCAGATTCCGTTGGCAACTCGTCGTTAATAGGGTCGTCTAAACGAACTCCAACCAATTGTACGGTCTCTTCTCTAGAAAATGTAACGTTCTCGCCCTCACCTTCAAAGACAATAGCTGCACTAACCGGGGGCAGTGACTGTGGAACAGCATCATCGACCGATGGCTTAGCCGTTTCATTTCCACCCATGTCGTAGCGACAAGCCTGCTCGGTGATAGTAAAGCCGTCACCAACTTGCTTGATGGTTGCTAAACCATAAGAGGTCATGCTCGACTTGGTTCTGCCCAGCAACGGAAAATTACCCTCTGACACGCTTATGGCACGCAAAGCATAGGTTCCTTCAACCAATGCCGCTAACGGGTGCTCGGCAGATTCTGTGGATTCTGTTTCGGTATTGCTCTCATTTGGCTGCGAAGCACTCTCGTTATTACTTTCTGTAGGGTTTTGGTTGTTTTGCGCAGCTTCTTGAGAAGCTGGTGCTTGCTCATTCGATGTATTCTCGCTACCGCAACCAGCAGTCAGTAAAGCAAAAATTAAGGGCAGCTTTACAATCATTCTATTAGAACTCATTCTTGTATCCTTTCAGTCAGTGACTAAATAAGGCTAGGCTTGCGTCTCGTTTGGCCGGTTGAGCGTCTTAAGGCGCGGGGCCAATATGTCAATAGAAAAACGCCGAAAATACGGCCCGGCTAGGTAAAACAAGAGCTTGGCTGCGGACCGTGGACGCAATGGGCTAAGCTACAAGATTGCCTCCCCAAAAAAAGAAGTTCCCACATTTAACCATTAATTCTAGGTACTTATTAATTTTAACATCATCCAAGAAGCTTGAGCCTCTTATGCCCCGCAATCTACTGGTCCCCGTTGTAACAACGGGTATCGTATAGTTATTAAGGTCCCAAGGCTGCAAAAAAGATATTGGATCTTCCGCTTCTTTGGCCGCTCCAAGTATCGAATGATAACTCTCAATGGATTCGCAAACCATTGAGCTTCCCACGAAAAAAGTCGGCATTACTAACAGGTTCGGACCTAGCCCCTAAAGCTCATGCAAAAAAAGACCGGTCGATTCACCGCGGCTCTGCATCAGAATTCTCACCATTTGTTCTCCAATCGGAACTTAGCTAGTATCTAGCCTTGTAATGGTCCGAAGAGACTGCACACAACGTTCGAAGGACCAATTCAAAATGACACACTCTCGTTTTAAGGCGTGGGCTTTAAATTACGAACGGGTTTCAAATGACAGCTCCTCAACGTATAATCAGCATTAGCTCTCTTAATCTACTCCTCTTATATATCTGCGCATGCAACACATCGTCCCAAAACCTCGATGAAAAACAAGTAGAGTCCCTTTTTCCCTACCGCATAATGACTTACGAACTTGAAAGCTTCGAAAAGAAAATTAAATCTGAAGCCATAACAGAATTCAAAGCGACCTATAAAAGCGATAAAGGCGAAATAAAGGTGGTGGTCACCGATTGGCTCGAAGAACGCCCTACCGACTGGACTCCAAAACAATGGTGGAACGAAGCCCAGGCAAGTGGAGTTAAACAAAGCGGATTTCCCGCTCTAATTGAACGAAAGAGTGACAAAGAAGCTCTTATGGTGATGATATCCAAACGGGTTCGAGTCGAGAGTAAATCCACCATGGTATTCGGAAATCACCTCAAAGCATTTGCCAACCTCATCGACTATTCAGGTTT
>CAXGXL010000822.1:0-2018 GCA_964013555.1 uncultured bacterium | reverse complement strand
GGTAATAGGAAACACGGGACGCAATTTCGGTGCTGGAATGACAAATGGTGATGCCATTGTCTTTGATATAACCGGCGAATTCGAATCGAAAATAAATCAGGAATCTGTTCGCATCGAGCGATTGAACCAAAGCAATGACCTCAAAGCTCTACAAATTCTCCTAGAAAAACATATTCACTTCACACAAAGTCCTAAGGGGACAGAAATTCTAAGTAAATGGGAAGAGTTATCCACTTACTTTTGGAAAGTTATCCCTCTAGCTGCAGAGTCACAACAACAAGAGACTGCCCAGAAGTTACACTCCATAAGCAATCTAAGCACCAAAGCATAGAGTTGATGAGCACTTCTCACAACTTGCATCGGAGTCGTTTATTGGGCACACTAACCAGAATATTGAGTGGGGAGGTCCTTTTAAAGGGCTTCTAGTAGGCGCTAAAAAAGCACTATTGAAGTGGAAACGAAAAATAACTCTTTCGGTGAGGTTTGTGTGGAATTTCAAGTAGTGCAGGGTTTTTTCCATGAAGACTTTTCTGCAGTCGCTAAATTCTTAGAAAAGCAGCTCACCCAAGACGGTCAAGGCGGGGCCTCAATCTGCGTTTATCACCGAGGAGAAAAGGTAGTTGATATCTGGGGCGGTAGTGCCAACAACGAAGGCAAGCCGTGGCAAAAAGACACTATGGCCATTTCGTTTTCAACCACTAAAGGGGTTCTGACCACCGCGATGCACATGCTGGTAGACAAAGGTTTGTGCAGTTTTGATGATCCTGTATCATCCTATTGGCCTGAGTTTGGTTGCAACGGAAAAGATAAGATCACAATTCGGGACTTGCTTTCACATCGAACAGGCTTGTACCCAATTAGCTCACTGGTCTCCAATATATACGAGCTCTTGGACTGGGAGCATATGTGCGAGCTCATCGCAAAATCCAAACCAGCCATCAAACCCGGCAAAAAACCCGGTTATCAAGCTATCACTTACGGGTGGTTGGTTGGAGAACTCATCCGTCGAATAACCGACAAACCCGTTGAACAATTCGTTCAGGACGAAATCGCTAAGCCACTCGACTTAGATGGATTCTACCTACTTACGCCTGAAACAGAATATGAAAGAATAGCTGACTTAATCTCCCCATTACCAAAACGGGACACAACGAAAACGACGCCCAAAAAGAGGCGCCTACTTCGACTACCAAAAGCGACTAAAGAAGCCCTTGCACCGAAGGGCATTGCAAAATTGGTCGGCGATAGGCGACTGCTCGATTCCCCTATACCATCGTTCAACGGAGTTTTCACTGCACGGTCTCTTGCCAAACTCTACGCGGCCCTTGCATGCGGTGGGGTCATTGATGGCCACCGTATCCTCTCGAACTGTGCAATAGAAATGGCCTCACAAGTTCAAACCGCGCGTTTTGACCATGTCCTCAAAATACCAATGTTCTGGAGAATGGGTTACCATACGATTACGACCTCCAGAGGTTTTCCAAGGCGGGCCTTTGGACACTTTGGGTACGGCGGATCTGGCGCCTGGGCTGATCCCAAGAGACAACTGGCTGTAGCCATGACATTAAACAAGATTGCCGGTTCTCCGGTGGGCGACAGCAGAATGGTCCGTCTAGGTGGTACGGTACTCAAAAGCGCCAAACGACACAATAAACGGCTCCGGCGTATCGACCGAAATAGCATTCAAGCACCGCCACTGCGAGCCGTACCCAAGTCGAAAACTAAGTTAAGACTTATCCCCAAAAAAACAAGCAGTCACGAGAGCCAATCGAACTCCTCCTCCCAAAAGCCCCCCCCAGCAAAGTCCGCATAGAGCCCCCCTCCACGTTGGAAAGCACCACCGGTAGCTATTGGCTTCAACCCTTCTTGCCTGAATGAAATTAAAGAGTCTTGAGAGCTAAAGCACCATTTCCATTACCAAGACCAATAGTCTTCGTAATAACTTCCGGCCATAGAAGCAGAGGCAGTTAAATCCATGCTATTTAGATTATGAGCTGTAATTCCTTTGTCACTGATTG
>CAXGXL010000821.1:0-2021 GCA_964013555.1 uncultured bacterium | reverse complement strand
AGATCGCCCGAGCGCAGGCCTCTTATCTGAGAGTTACTCCATTTGAGCTTTCTTTTATGCCAATGGCAGTTTTGAAATCCTAAAGAAAATGCCCGGGGAGCCTCAAACCCATTGCACCACCACGCCAATAGGTTTGAGGCCCCCAGGCCCCCATGAAGTTGTTTGTCAATTTGAGACACTCTAAGATCTTCTAATAGAGTGATTCTTCTTCTTCTTCTTTTTACCTCCATTCGCAAAAGGTTGCGGCGGCTCCCGACTGGCAGGGTGTTTGGGTAGTAGCTCCACAAAAGGCAGCGAATGCGGGGTGAAAGCTTGGGCGTAACTCACAACTTTTGCCACTGGGCGCGGGCGAACATTGGTTGCTCTCACACGCGATGGTGTTGGGAGTTGGCTTCAAGTCAGGGTTGCACTTGGAGTCGGCGATAACATCTGCGTTGCCTTCAGAGACGCAAACCACTTGTTCAGTCTTCTGGCATGAATCAGAGCATGCCGAAAACCCTTGAACCTTCCACTCGCCGGTGGCTACAGGAGGTGGGGAGCCACCGAGGCATTTCGCGAGCTTCCACGCGAATTGTTTTTGGCAACAGGCGCTTTTCGAGGTGAATACCTCATCCCAGGTTGCATTTTGACCGTCGTTGACGCACTCGGATTGGGACCAATCGGCGTAGAATCCTTGACCGCTTGGTCGACACTCTCCGCCAGTGCAAGACCGGCTTGGCACGTGTGGCTTGGCTAAACTAGCGCACGAATCCTCGGGAAGTAGAGCTTCGTCGGTGGTTGAAACGCAGTGAATAAGAGCTTTTTGAGAGCACGATGAATCGCAGGTTTCAAATTGGTTCGATATTTCCCAACGAGTTGAAGGGGCGACGAGGCATTGACCACCGGTGCAGCTTCGGGACAGACCTGGTGGCTTGGTAGATTCATCACAATGGATGTCGTCGACTTCTAGATTGGACGATACATCGAAGCAAGCGACGCTTTCTTGTTGCTGGCAGCTTTCGTTGCATGCTCCCGAGGATTTTCGCCATTCGAACGATTTTGGAGCGCCGCCGGTACAAATGCAGATAAAAGGGTCGAGTCCGCAAGGCCAGTAGGTTTGGCCTTCCATACACGCTGCACAATGGGCGTTGGTAACTGCTTGGTGTGCACCGGGCCGAGCTTCACAGCGTTGATTGGCTCCACATTGGAGCTGGCCGTTAAGAGTGCAGGGCTGCTCAACCAGAGTAGCCCCGTTCCAAACTCCGCTGCCATCTACAGTGGCCAAACCGGCTTCGGAAAGAGTCTCCACGTTATCGAGGGTGGAGCGGGCTAAATCGTAGTAATTTTGGCGTTGGACTCGGCCGGGATCTTGATTGAACCCAAAGATGCACTGAGATATTTTGGCATGGTCTCCTTGGTCGGCGATGGGACGTAAGTCTTGGCATTGCCCGGCGCCCAAGACTTGCTTGGCGCCTTGTTTGAACCACCAACCACCAGAAATAAAGGTCCATTCGGGGCGTTGAATAATTCTTCCTGCCTCTTCATCTTTACCAGATCCAGGTTGCCAATGAGGGAGTTCTTGATCGAAGACCTTTTGGAGTCCGGGGACATCGCGAATAAGAGCAGGAAAGTTCTGCGGTAGCATGTGCAGTGCCCCGGCCCCATTGTCGAGAGGTTGAAATAAGGTTCGTAAGTGAGCGGTCTCGTGCCTAACTTGAGCCAAAAATGCAGCGGCTCGCTTTGGGCTATTGAGGTCGTAGAGTTCCATCGCTCGGACGATTTCGCCGTGGTAGCGGGCGCAGTTGGTGCATTGGGAGCTTCCCCCCATAATGGTTTGGAGTTGTTCTAGGGAGAGGGTAAAGCGACCCTCGGGGCACGAATCACCGGGGCCACGTTGCCCTGATACTTTCGGCCTTTGGGCCAAGGCCTTAGAAGATTGAGACGAAAGCTCTTCTAGTCCTATAAGTTGCTGGGTGTCTTCATTATAATAGCCCGCTTCGCAGGCGGTGAGTGCAAACACAAAAATGCTTAAGAAAACCCCT
>CAXGXL010000820.1:0-2021 GCA_964013555.1 uncultured bacterium | reverse complement strand
CGGCTCGAACTCCTTTTGGGCACTTAATTAGGAGCTCGCTCAAGGAGAATCTAGGTCCATGGCATACATGGGGTTTGGGAGCGTGTATCCTTGTAAGTGTTCGGAACTATTTTATTTATAGTGGTATGAAGTTTAGGGGATGCTGATATAACGTATCCTTTGAACACTTTCGTAGAAGCTCAGGGTAGCATTGGCAGGGCAGTCTAATGCTGCCTTGTGGTGTTCATTTAGCGCTCAAGATCTTCATGGAGAAAATTGGGTTGAGAGTCTGCAAGTTCTCCGAAGCCCACGCAAAGAGTATCTTGGCTTCGAGGTGGATACGACTTGCCTGGATGTTTTATGCTAGCAGCCTAGAGGGGCGCATGAAGGTCGCCAAAGGAATAGAGACACCATGCTCATAGCCTGTCCAAATTGCGGTGGGACCGCAGATATTCGTGGCGACGCGGTGGCTAAGGGGTTGGCAACCTGCCGTTATTGCCAGGCCTGCGTTGTGGTAGCAACGTCTGAGCACCCCCTACAACAAAAGATTGATAAAGAGAAAAAGAAGTTAATCATCAGACGCAAAGGCAATCGAGTGTCCGTTACTGGCCGGCGGCCTTGGGGTGGTGGCGGTCGATTGGATAAGCGAGAATGTGTTATCGGCGGTATCGCCGGGCTTTTTATCTTTCCTTATTTGGCGAGCGGCGGCGCGGGTTTTTTGGGATCCGTGATTGGGGCGTTTGTTGTTTTTCTTTTGGTGGGGGTTATTGCTTCGGTTTTTAGGTTCTATTCGCCGCCGTTAGTTTTGACGGAATTCGAGCTTAAACCTGGTCTTTTGGGGGCTTCGAATTTTCTACGAGAAGAAGTTCGCCAGCTTTACGCGGTGGCGACCGTTATTGTTTCTGGCGGTCCTGGTGATGATGGTTCGCTACATAATAACGTATGTGTCTTGACTCGCGATGGGTTGCGGGAGGTTGTTTTTGGGCCGGCCAAATCGATTGAAGTTGCCTTGGCCATCGAGCAGGTTCTAGAGGAGGAACTGGGGCTTTATAACCTTCGAGTGAAGGGCGACGAACGCACGGAGAACGAAACGACTAAAACAGGGGCTCTTGAAGCCCAATCTTCTCTTCAATCCTTTCGCCGTGGAGATTCGATGCCTTGTGAAGTATGTGCTGCAATGCTTGCGCCCTCTTCAAGGGATTGGGACCGTGGCTTTACCAATTGCTTTTATTGTGACCACCTTTTTGCACTTTATCAAGACGGTGGTCAAAATGTTGTCTTGGGTGATGATTCCTACGTGGTGAGCATCGAAGAGGATGAAGCGGGAAGACTCATGGTTGGGGCTGAACTGCCGTTTTGGGTAGATCCCATGGCCGCAGAGGTGCGCGTTGGCAGGCCAAGTCCAGAGCAACAAGAGGTTGTCCCATTTGCGGATGTGCGGGGCGTTTGTGTTCGGACGGTGGGGGGCCTGAATCTTTCCGGTGGTGGGGGGATGATTCGGCGCATGAAAGAGGCTCAAGCTCGGTCGGGAGTGGTGAGCGTGGGGGAGATATACGGTGCTGCTCTTTGTGATATTGAGTCGGTGAGTTATTCTGTTTTGTTGCAGATGCACTTCGGGCTCGACCGAGTTTTAGTGTCAGATATTTCCGATGCCAAAGCGGCGCTGCAGTTGAAGGAAAAGATTCAGAGTGCGATTCGTAGTATTTAGTTTTAGGCAAAACGCCTGATGTGTTCACGGATAACTGGATTAACTTGGCTGGGGTAGCGTATGGGGGCGAGATGGCCAAGTCGTGGAAATGTGTGAATGGTCGCTTCCTCTAAAACTTCTTGGAACAATTCAGTTACCCGAATTGCGGCGGGCGGTGTGTGGGGGTCAAACATGAGTAGGGAGCGGCTTGAGAGGGGCCGAAGGGCTTCTAGGGGAAATGAGTCATGAATGACCGCGCGCACTTCTCTAAGCGTCGCCGGTATACAAGAGACTAGCTGACTTTGTTGCTTAGTCGATATTTCATTCCAGCTTCCCTCTCCGAGCCAAAAGTCAA
>CAXGXL010000819.1:0-2022 GCA_964013555.1 uncultured bacterium | reverse complement strand
GGGGTTTCTCATCTTCTTTTGAGTTCGCGGCAGGGAGCGGCCAGCGCAGGGGCCCAAGAGTTCGCCGCTGAATTGGAGAGTCTCGGGACGCACGTAAGTTACGCTGCGGTGGACATGAATGACGGGCCGGGTCTCAAGCGGGTGCTCCATTCTATTTCGGATTCGGCGCCATTGAAAGGAGTGATTCACACGGCGGGCGTCTTGGACGACGGGGTTATCGGCGAACTTACATCCCATAGGCTTGAAGATGTATTAAGCCCCAAGGTTGCTGGGGCATGGCATCTGCATCATCTGACGCAACAACTTTCTTTGGATTGTTTTGTTCTATTCTCATCGGTTGCGGGTACGACGGGGGCGGCGGGGCAAGGCAATTACGCGGCAGCGAATGTGGCCTTAGACGCATTGGCGCACTACCGAAGGGGGCTGGGGCTTTGCGCAACATCCATCGCTTGGGGGCCATGGGCTAAGGGCGGAATGGCAGCTGCTTTGTCGGATGCGGACCAGGCTCGGCTTATGCGACAAGGTTTGGTTCCCCTCGAAGCAGGGCAGGGGGTATCGGTTCTAGAAAAGGCCATTTCAGGGGATGAGGCTCTCGTGGTTGCGATGAATTGGATTCCACGACTCTTCAAGAGGCATCTAGAGGCTAGAGGCCAAGGCATTCCGTCTTTGTATCGCAGTCTTATTCGCGCGTCGGCAACTCAAGGAACATCCCTGGAGAAACGACTGGAAGAGGTTCCAGTGGCAGATCGACAAAGGATGTTGCTGGGATTTGTCCAACAAGAGGTGGCCCAGGTTGTGGGTGCAGCCTCCTCCCAAGGAATTTTGCCCAATAAGGCGCTGCAAGATTTAGGAATCGATTCGCTTATGGGGGTGGAGTTGCGTAATCGGCTTGCGGCTCAAGTAGGGTTTTCTATTCCGGCTACCCTTGTATTTGATTACCCAACCACCGAGTCCATCAGAGACTTTCTGTGGAGTAAAATAGAAGCGGGGCCCTCGACCGCGCTCGCTGAGACTCGCCCAGAGCGAGTTGCTGATGCCACTGAGCCTATCGCTGTGGTTTCGATGGCTTGCCGATTTCCCGGAGGGGTTCGCAGTCCGGAGGCTTTGTGGGAGCTCTTGTCTCAAGGGCGAGATGCCATCACTGAGGTCCCTCTTTCGCGTTTCGATGTGGAATCGTTTTTTGATCCGGACCCAGAAGCAGTGGGAAAGACCTACACGAAGTGGGGCGGCTTTGTGGGGGACGTGGACCGATTTGATGCGGAGTTTTTTGGGATCTCCCCTAGGGAGGCGAAAAGCATCGATCCGCAAGAGCGCCTCTTATTGGAAGCCACGTGGGAACTATTTGAACGAATCGGTGTGGTTCCTCATACGCTAACGGGAAGCAATACGGGGGTGTATATTGGTATTAGTGCGAACGAGTACCTCGGCCTCGAAGGGATGGATGAGGCATCGGCGGATGCGTATTCCATTTTAGGAACGGCCCACAGCGCTATCGCTGGGCGCCTTTCTTATTGGCTTGGACTTCAAGGTCCTAATCTACCTGTGGACACGGCCTGCTCTTCCTCTTTGGTTAGTCTGCACTTAGCCTGCCAAGGATTGCGCAACGGGGATTGCTCGATGGCAATTGCCGGTGGGGTGAACCTGCTTCTTTCTGCTTATGGCTACGTCTATTTTTCTCGGCTTCGAGCGATGTCCCCAACGGGGCGATGCCATGCATTCTCGGAGGATGCCGATGGTTACGTTCGGGCGGAGGGGTGCGGTCTGGTTCTTTTGAAGCGTCTCTCGGATGCGCAGCGCGATGGCGATGAAATTCTCGCCCTCATTCGCGGGACCGCCGTTAACCAAGATGGGCAAAGCAATGGTTTTACAGCGCCCAATGGTCCGGCTCAGCAAGCGGTTATTCGGCGGGCCCTTGATGTATCTGGTTTAACGCCAACCGAAGTGGACTACGTCGAGTGTCACGGCACGGGTACTTCTTTAGGCGACCCCGTTGAGGTGCAGGCTCTGGCTGAAGTTTATGGA
>CAXGXL010000818.1:0-2023 GCA_964013555.1 uncultured bacterium | reverse complement strand
GTTCAAGGGGCTAGAGAAACGGACTTCTTTTTTGGTGAGACTCCTAAGGATGAGCAAGTGCTTGAAGTGATTGCGGGACTGGAAAATCAAGAGAGGGTCTCCTTTCTTTGGGCTGCTCCCGAGACCGGAATTCGAGTAAGAACGTTCACCAAAGAAAAGGGGCTATTGCAGGAGCAGACTTTTATTCGAGATATGCATCCCGCTCGGCCGATGGTTGCCGATTTAGAGCGGTGGGCTAACTTTAATTTGGATAGGCTAGAGGCTCCGGAGGGTATTTGTTTGCTTTTGGCTACAGCGAAGGAAAACCCCGAAGATCGAAGATTGATTGTCTTAGGGGAGGTCGACCGTTTCGATCCCCGTCGAGGTGAATTAGAGCAGGGTGGTATAAGTATTCCGGCGTTCGAAAGTGTGTACTTACACGCGGTATATTCAATCAGCCAAGCTTTAACCTCTCTTGACTTAGGGGATGCCGTAGGAGCGCGTGGCGGGAGATCTCGGTTGGTTTGGAATCGCATTTCGCTTTTTTACAGACCTGTCGTTCGGCTCACTCGGCAAGAAATCGAGACTCTGGCCACTCGGCTGAGCTTGTGGGCGCCCGGTTTGGGGTTGGAGAAAGTTGACGTACAAGCTCGGTTTGCGAACCCAACCAAACCGAATGCGGTTCCCAAAGCAATGTGTATGGAGTGGAGTGAGCCTACTAAAAGTGCTTCAGTACTGCATTTTGCCCGACCGGACCTCAGTCTGCACAAGATTCTTTCAAATTATGAACAGCGCGTTGTAAATGCTCGTCGTGCAGGAAAGTTCTATCCCTATGAGTTGGTAAGAGCATTGACAACAAAGTCGAGTGGAAGCGGATTTGCAGATGGCAGTTTCGAAGAATTAGACCTGGCGAAGGATGGCTCCAAGCTCGTTAGTGTGGCCCAAAGACCCTGGGGGCAGAATCAAGCTAATTTAGTGGTTGGTAGAATAACGAATGAGCATCCTCGTTTTGAACAGGGTTTAAGCCGCGTTCTCATCATTGGTGATCCGACCCGAAGCATGGGGGCATTGGCGGAGCCGGAGTGCCGCCGAATTTTGGGGGCAATTGATTTTGCTGAAAAGCAGAGCATTCCCGTGGAGTGGGTTCCTGTTTCGTCAGGGGCGAAGATTGCATTCGATTCGGGTACTGAGAATCTGGATTGGACTGCTCAGGTGCTTCGGAGAATCGTTTTATTCACCCAAGCAGGAGGGGTTATCAATATCATCGTCGACGGGATTTGTGTGGGGGCTCAATCTTATTGGAATGCTGAAGCCACAATGCTCAATCACTGCCGTGGTGCTTTGATTATGACCGGTCAGGGGTCAATGCTCTTAACAGGGAAAAAAGCACTGGAGTATTCGGGATCTGTTGCGGCAAGCACGAACCAGGGAATAGGTGGGCTTGAACAAATTATGTGGCCCAATGGAGAGGCACAATATTCTGCGCCCGATATTCGAAAGGCTTACCACCTTTTGTTTGCGCACTATGCTCTAACGGGTTTTCAACCGGGGCAGCGTTACGTGGGGCGGGTTGAGACAAACGATCCTTTAGACCGCACTATGGATGCAGTAGCCTACACTGGTAGCGAAGATTTTGGCACGGTCGGGGACATTTTTAGCGATGAACACAATCCCGGTCGAAAACGACCCTTTGAAATTCGTGAGGTCATTCGGGCTGTACTTGACCAAGATGCGGACCTTCTTGAGCGTTGGAAAGGTCTTGAAGGGGGCGAGAGTGCTGTAGTGTTCCACGGTCAGCTTGGAGGTTGTCCGGTAACGTGCATCGGTATTGAGTCTAAATCGACGCCTCGTCGAGGTCATCAACCGATTGATGGACCCGATGCATGGACAAGCGGAACTTTATTTCCTCATTCTTCTCGGAAAGTGGCGCGAGCCATTCACAGTTCCAGCGGTGTTGCTCCTGTGGTGGTTTTGGCAAACTTATCTGGGTTTGATGGTTCGCCTGAGTCGATGCGCAGTCGCCAACTTGAATTTGGTGCGGAGA
>CAXGXL010000817.1:0-2028 GCA_964013555.1 uncultured bacterium | reverse complement strand
AGATGGCGCGTAGGTCCTTGGCCGAAGACCCTAGTGACATGGGGGTTCGGATGTGGATTGAAAAGCTAGCGGTGGATGCAAAGTCGGAAGAAAAACTCGCATGGGCCTATGTAGAAGAGGCTAGTTCGTGTGAGAAAAAGGTTGCTTTGCAATTACATAGAAGGGCAGCTAATTGCTTTTTTGAACAACTTGGGCAATTTGAAAATGCATCCCTGCAATACCTAGCTATTTTAGAGCTTCGGCCTGGGGACGAAGCGTCGAGAGAACGGCTCGAGCGGTGCTATCGCGAGCTGGAAGCGTGGAGTGAACTTGTTACACTTTTGCATTCCAAACTGAGCGAGGCCTCTGGAATAGGTCAACGCCGCGACTTGTTGGAGCAAATAGTTGAACTCGAATACTCCGAATTGAATCGTCCCGATGCGGCGCTAGAGCACCTTCTTGAACTCAATGAATTGGACCCTGATTCGGTTCAGGTTGAGAAGAGAGTGGATGAGATATATCGTAAGATGGGTAATTGGTCGGAACTGGGTGAGTTTTACAAGCGGTGCGTGGAGTATAGCCAAAGCCATCCCCGGCTCGATGACGATGGGCGCAAAGAGGACCTTCAATTTAGGTACGCGAATCTTCTCTTTGAAGAGTTAGATGATGGGGAAAAGGCGCTGGAGCTCCTTGCGGAAATTCTGGACCACAACCCAGAGCATAGTCCGTCGATTGCTTTTCTAGAGAAATATGCTGGTCAAGGGGGCGCGGGGATAGACACCCTATTGGACCGAGTTTATAGCTCTACCGGTCAATGGATTAGCCTATTGAATTTATTGGAATCGTGTCTTACGGGTTGCGCCGAATTACCGGAGCGAGAGCGACTCTATGGTCGCATCATTACTATTTACGAAGAAGAGCTTAATCAGATTGAGCCTGCGATTTCTACGTTGCATCGCTCTTTTGACGAGAATCCATCCAATGAGAAAACGCTTGAACGATTTGAGCTTTTGGCAGAGCGGTACGACCGATGGGAGGAGTACGTTGCAAGTCTCTCGGAAGTGCTGGATCGAGAGCCAGATCGAATGGTCTGTCAGAATCTGTTAAAGCGGCTTGCGAGAATTGCCGAAGATGAAATGGGTAATGGTGCCGAGGCCATTGGTTTCTACAAGCGAGCAATTGTGAATAACCCGGATGACTTGGGGGCAATTGCCAACCTGGAAAGGTTGGCCACACAAGAGGAACGCTGGGAGGAAGTTGTTGAGGCCCTTAAATCGAGATTGTTAATTGCTCAATCTGATGTCGAACGAATTGGTTGTCTGGAGCGGATGGCCCAAGTTGTAGAGGAATGCCTAGGAGAGAGAGAACAAGCCCTTCAGTATTTAACGGAGATTCTAGAGGTCGAGCCTGGTAACCTCGTAGCCTTGGTTGAAATGGAGCGACTATTAGAACTGGCGGGGGATTGGGAATCCGCTGGAGCGATTTTAAGGGAGCAAGCCAAGTATTTTAGGGAACCTCATGAACTAGTGCGGGTACATGCAACGTTGGCCCGAATCTTGGACGAGGAGCTGGGGCGATTTGAGGACTCCAAGACCGAGTGGCTATCGGTTTTAGAGCTCGATCCACTTCATTCGGCAGCGAATACTGCGATTGAGGGGTATTATCGGCACTTAGGTTTGTGGGGCGCATTGGCGCAACATCTAGAAAGAAAGTTGGAACAAACAAAAGATTCCTATGAGCGGGTGGAGCTCCATCGCCAATTGGGACGCATTTATCGGACTGAACTACTCTTGAATGAAAAGTCTCTTGCTTGTTGGCAACAAGTGCATGAGCTTTACCCCGAGGAAATAGAAGCCTTGCGGGCTTTGCTGGAACTTTACTTGGAGTTTGCTAGATGGAGTGATGCAGTACGAATTGCGGGCTTTTTGATTTCACTTGTCTCAATGGACGAATCCAACGCTCTGAGGCTGTTGGTGAGTGAGGTGTATTTCGATAAGATGAGCAACCTTGCAGAGGCAAGTTCTGAAGCGGAATTCCTCTTGAACTCCA
>CAXGXL010000816.1:0-2037 GCA_964013555.1 uncultured bacterium | reverse complement strand
AACCCACCGAAAATTCGCCGCAACTTCTTACCAAACCACCCGATACTCCGCAGTAGGCCCAGGGCCTAACCCCAAAACCATCATATGAAGTTAAGGCAATTCCATGACGTCTCTTGCAACACTAGGTCGCACCACCCCGACACTCCCAGCTGAAGCCTCCCCTCAGCAAGCCAGCTTTAGCGCCAGTGGTTTCACGATTTCCGGTTTAGATATTGCAACCATCAACACCGCCTCTTTGACCGTCACAATGCCATTTCGTTCCGGAAAATTTAGAATGCCAACCGAGTTTCCTGCGGACGCAAAGATCAAGGTCCAACCGGGAACCACTGCTTTGATCAATTTGGAATTGCGCCGGCATCAAGACAAGCTTCTTATTGATACAGCGCAACTAACCTTCAATCCGAGTCTGCGAATTCGAAACCCTGCGTCGTCCCTTGAGCCAGTGAAGACCGGTATTGGATTTATAAACACCATAGCCAACGAATTGGGCGATGCCTTGAGCGATTTTCTCCTTCATTCCGCTTATATGGACCAAGAAGGTACGCTCCACGTTGATGGTACCCTTACCAAACCATTGTGTTTTCCACACGAAAGTATTGATAAGCACGTTGGCACTATTGACCGAGATGTTGCGAAATCGTCCATTAAACTCCCTGATTTCGAAACGGCCAATAATCTGCTAACCCATTTGGCCAAGATGCTGGACGCGTCTTCGTTCGAGATGCGAGTAGAGACGCTTCCTACCACCATAGAAATACACGGTAATGGAGCAGACCTCGTAAGTGAAGCTGAAACGATTTCAGTAAACGTACGTGGGACCGCAGGCCTTAACCCAGATGGCAGCATGCATCTAAGGGTCGACCAAAGTGATGTTCCGGAAGTGACGAGTGCATCCGGCACCCTTGAGATAAGTGGGGAAACTGAACTTCAATTGGTAGACGAAGACACCTTTTCGGGAAGTGGTGATATTCAATTTGCCACCCACCTGTCTAAAATAGTTGGAACCATCCAACCCGAAGAAGACCTTATTGTACCTATCAACTTCACCAGTCCTGATTCGTTTGACCTCGTTGGGTCAACCGGGGTGTCCATTCGAAGAAATGACGTCGCCCTGAAAGACGGGAAGTTCACCAGCAATCTCCGAAACTTCGTATCGACTGACCCATTGAGGTTCGCAAGCGGCACAGCTCAATTGACCAATGGAGTCGTTGACGGAGATATTCACGGCGGTTTCGCATTTGACGGCGAGAACATTCACCTCTCAAATGTGGCTAGCGACGTTAAAGTAACCGGTCGGGATGCAGACATTGATCTCGAGAATTTACGACTCCGAATCGACGGTCATATAAAGGCCAATCTAGATCTGCACGATGGGCACCTCGATTCAGAAACCGGAAGTTCTCAGGTTATTGGTCGCTTCGCTTACGAAATGGATCCGCGCTCGGCCCGAACTCGCGACGGCATTGAATTGGGGCTTCTCAAGCGTGAAGCTACCTTTCAACTTCTTCCTAATGGAGATCTTACCATTAATGCCGGGCCAAGTGGACTCACCGAGTTTTTTGCACCCTTTTTTAAGATAGATGGTACTCTAGAGAACATTGTTTCAACCGAAAGTGCACCTGCGGGCAGAGTAGGTAGCTCCGAATTAATTTCTCATATTGCGGCATTAACCGACTCTATTATTACTACCAACAACGAAGTAGAACTTCTCATTGATGGCGTCCAATCCTACCCAAAACGAATGGAGTTAATAAAGAACGCCAAGGACTCGATTTGTCTACAAACTCTCATTTTCAAAGAC
Organism: uncultured bacterium; assembly: GCA_964013555.1. GTDB lineage: Bacteria > Myxococcota > XYA12-FULL-58-9 > XYA12-FULL-58-9 > JABJBS01 > CAXGXL01. The sequence goes on along the minus strand of CAXGXL010000816.1, from coordinate 236 downwards.
GATGAGTCTGGACTTGCAACAGCGCAGGCACTTATTGACGCAGCCAAGCGAGGCGTCAAAGTACGAGTCATCATTGATTCCCTGGGAAATTGCGCTAACTTTGCTGACCTTATAGATGACCGCCCTCTATACAAAATGCTCAAAGAGGGAGGAGTTGAACTTTCTTTGTACAACGATCCAGCCACTTCTGGACTTGCCTCCTTAATAGAAGCAATCAAGGCTGTTCCCGAATTGCG
>CAXGXL010000815.1:0-2040 GCA_964013555.1 uncultured bacterium | reverse complement strand
GCAATCTCTGGGGCGACACTCGAGATTTGGTTTGGGTTTTGAAATAAGAGCATACTCTTAAGACTCTTTGGTTTACGTCGCGATTTATGTTCGGGCAGTCCGGTAACTCCCACTCGCGAGTTCACAAAACAATCCACGAGAGCAAACTTTCTTTTGACAGCCCCAAAGAGACCTTTGCGCCGGCTCGTTACCACACCAAAATTATTTTCATGCAAATCAAAGAAGCGACAAAGAGAAGAGAGCAACAAAAAGCGGGCAATAGAGTCCACGGAGGTTCGGTCGTATTTTCGGGCGCGGCAAATCGCCGACAAGTAATTGAGAGCTTTTGCATCACTGTAGTCTCGGTAGCTATAACTCTTTTCAGCAGACTTTCTCGAGAGCCCAGCGGAGATCCCCCAAAGGCCGGTGGGTGTTTTCTTGTACCTAAACTCCGGCATCTTGATTCCGAGCTTGGTGCCTAAATGATACATCAATTGGGTGTTCTTAGGGTTGTCCTCAGGTACAAGGAGACCAACCTCCGGATCAATTTTCTTTACGAAATAATCTCTGCCCTCGTCGCTTCGTAAAACAACACCCCAAAAAGCTCCTTTTCGTTTTGGTTTCAAGCCGGTAAAATTCGGGCCTGCCTCCGAAAAGGTTTCTAATAACTCCGCCTTATCATTTAGGCCTAGCCTATGGCACGCCACCTTCGAGTGCTGGCTTGCTCCAAATCCCCCCACCCGATAAAGCATATCCTTCATGACTCGTTCCTTCGTTTTTGTTGGTCTTTGTTGCCCTTAAGAACTTAAGTCCTTGAAGTATCGACAGGTTCAATTAAAAGTTGCCTCCCCTTCCTCCGGCCCCCAATCTCCCCCTCTGGGGTGCAATCTTGTTGAATATTCGAAGGATTTCGCCCGAAAAAAGAAAAGCCCCCCTCTGAAGCAACGACTACCACCAAAACTTTGTTCGCTACTGCAATGCTTCAGAATATCTACCCTTCTTTTTTTCTGCCGCCCCTTTGAGCTAAAATAAAAACCAGAAGGTCACGAGGTCCTTGACAATGCGCCTATCCAAAACCACAACTCGACAAAGTCACTCAGCTGGCCTAAGGCCCGGCTTTGTGCATTGGCTTGTGGCTAGTGCTCTTGTGCTCTTGAGCGCCGCCTCCCTTCAAGCGGCTCCAACAAGCGAAGGCGATGCTTGTAACCCCTTTATGCCCAAAGATATTGAATGCCCCTCTCCCCAATTGTGTGTCCCAACAAGCACATCTCCGTTGGAATACAAGTGCACCCCTTCCATCACCGGTTATGCCCGCGAAGAGTCTGCTGGCGACCCAACAAGGCGAAAGCGCTATGGTACTCGAGTAGGCATCAAAGTCTCCGACGCCCCACCACCACCTCTCGGGCAACTCAAGCAAAAGTGGAAAACTTATTTGTCTGCGCTTTTACCCCGCGAGGAGTCTCAAATCCCGGGACTCGATAAGCTCAAAGAGTTCATTCGACAAGGAAACTCAGAACAACTTGCCAATGAGCTAACTCAGTTTTTGGACCAAATTCTCAAGCACAAATGGGTCCGAAAACAAGAGGAACACGAATGGAAAAAAAATCCCCCCGCCCCGGGCGTAACGGCGATTACATCCAATCAACGGTGGCATCTTCTTGAGTACGCCCTTAGAGACGCATTCCGAGATCTGATCTATCAACGCAATTGGGATCCCTTAGATGCCACTAGAGAGTTATTGAATATTGCCGGTGATGTGCGCGGCAAAACAGATGTAAGCCATCATGCTAATGCTTTTTCACTAATGGTGGTCATGGGATTGACCCCACGTGAGCAAAGCGAGAGGGCCGCTACTAATTTCTATTTTGGAGTTACAACCCTAGGCGCCACTCTTGGTGTTGCACTATTAGCCCCCGCCGGAGCGGCTTGTGCCGCAATGGGAGCGGTTGGAGCGGTTGCCGCGGCCGGCAAAGGCCTTTTCGACGTTCACACCAATGCAAAAACCCATAGGGAGGCAGCCCTGGATGTTCTCGGCCAAGGAATCGTTTCCACGATAGTACC
>CAXGXL010000814.1:0-2042 GCA_964013555.1 uncultured bacterium | reverse complement strand
ACGTCACCCAAGCGGTACTCGGTTTTGTAATGGGTGATACCGAACGACGTTATTACGCCACTTACCGAAATACTTTTTACGAATCGCGTCTTGGAAAACCCTTTCTCGATCACCACCCCTACAAGGAAATAATATGATTTGGACTCTGCGAAAAGGAACCGTTGCCGCCTTTGGCCCTGGGGGTGGTAAACTCTATGATTTAGCCAACCGAACCCAAGAGCACTTGCGCCCCGAGGATATTGAGCTAATTGAACACCTCGTGGTTGGGATCGAAGAAGAGCATCCAATCATTCAAACACTTGGTAGCGCTATCGAGGCCACTGGCTGGGCAACGAGGGCTGAAAGCACCTTCGATTCCCAAATAGCCCAACGGCTCTCAGACATGAATCAACGTTATGCCTGGTCGCTCAAAGGCATCGAAAACTCCATAAGTGAAATAACCCAAGCCGCCCATGCAAGCCGACGTCATTTTGGCGCTGGCTTCGGGCAACATTCGGCCTTGCCTGAGACCGTTGCGAGACGATGTTCACTTGCCGGCGAAGAACCCAAGAAAATACTGGTAATGGGTGACGATGACTTTGTCTCCGTCGGCTTACAATCTCTAGGCCATGAAGTAACCGTCCTCGAAATAGATTCTTTATTGGTCACCCACCTCAAGCACCTCACGAGAGAAGCCAATCCGCCCTTGGAAATCAATAGCTTTGATTTGCGAGCACCCTTTCCCCCAGAGTTGTGGGGAAAATTTGATTACTTTTATGCAGATCCCATGAGCTGCGACACGTTTTTCCATGTTTCACTTTCACGAGGAATGGCGGCCCTCAAGCCGGGTGGCAAAGGCTTTATGTGCTGCTCAGAAGCCGGCTGGAAACACATGGTCGACGCCAAAAAACGAATGCAATTTGAGATAACAAGTCACTTTAGCGACTTCAATCACTACTATACGCCCACCCTCAGCTTATCGGCTTACGTAAGCGACCTCTTAGTAATCGAGCCCCCCACTAATCAGCAGCAACTGCAAGAATGGGCCACTCAAACAGTAGACGCCCGCGGAATGATGCTTGAAGCTCGATACCAGGCCGCACCAGCCTCTCACCATATAGCACAGAATATAGATACGAACCTAGCTCATATAATCCATCTCAAAACAGGAATCGATGCGTTAAAGGATTCTGGCACACTCCAAATAGTAAATGAAATCTGGAGTCACCAAGGCTCTTTTCGAACGTACCTTGGATTAACGGAAAAATCAGAGAGCATTACCATTCGAGTGGACGTTGAACGACAAACCGCCGAAGTCTTTGTTGTTCCTGCTAACCCACCTCTTGAAACCGTATTATTCACTATCGTATCAGGATTGCTAAAGGTAGAAAATACGGTTTTTCAGAAACACAGAGCCCGCAACATAACAGTGCTCGAATACCCAAATCAAAACTGCGCATAAGAGTCCTTATTCAAGGCTCTGAAGATACTCACCAACATCGGAATAAATACTTCTGATCTCCGATAAGGAATTTGTCTGATTAGCGCGGCATTGCAAAACTTCCGAGAGAACAGAAGTGGTAACCACATTAACAATCTCAATGCCCACATCGGCTTGTAGATTGCCAGTATCGCAGCCATCCCATAAAAAACTGGCAAACCCTGCACCACTAACCCCAGCGTCTTGAGCTATTTGGACCAATCCGCCGTCCGCTGCGCCTAGCAAACACAGATCACTAAAAGCTAAATGCCCGGCATCGGATAGCCCCACCAAGCGCTTTGTACCTGTGGTTTGCTCATACCCTTGCTCTTGCCCTCTAAAGTCGGCGACTCCATCCTCCATGCCCCCTAGAATTAAGGATGACTTCAGTTGAGCTCCAGGCTCAGTTCCTGACGCTGCCATTGGAATCAAAACTTGAGCACGATCTCCCCACGACCGAGCCACCTGCCCACCGGCGCTGTGGCCAGCCACCGCCATCCGGGTCATGTCTATACTACCAGAGAGAAAGGCCAAATCGCCTGATGGGTCATCCAAAGCCCTCACCAAGTTATCCACATCGCTC
>CAXGXL010000813.1:0-2047 GCA_964013555.1 uncultured bacterium | reverse complement strand
GCTTGAATTATACCGTATTTTATTGGCTGTGAGGCGGGCCATCTCCCGCTCTATGCGCCCGTCATTACCGTCAATATTTGTTACGGGACCACGCTTAACCTTAACGAATTCCAGTGCTTTTGGTGTCCTCGCTGCTCCAAAGTGACCTTGAGCGGTTGCGTTCATTTTTCGGCTTGCTGTCCTTAGTGAATCGCTAAAAACCAAATCTTGGGTTCGATACCCAGGTGTGTTGGAATTGGATACATTTGAAGCAAGAAGCGAATGCCGCTTTAGTTGGTAATCTAAAAGCCGCTCTAGGCCCACCGTTGTCTCAAATAGATTCGCCGCCATTACGGCCTCCTTCCTGACTTTGTCCCTGACTCTACCGGGCCACTGGCGCGCACAGCGCGGCCTAACCTGTAAAGTCGTCCGTCCAATAAGCTTATCATCTTACCAACTTTGATTTTTTTGGGATCAATCTTAGGGTACGCGGGTTCCCCATCAATCTTCGCCGGGGGAGGGAAACCAAAACGTTTTTCATAATCGACAAGGGTTGCATAAACGTAATCTGCATCCCCCATGTCGTTGTATACTTCAGCCAGCGTGTACGTCGCCTGGGAATTACCGCGCCGGAGTCGCCATAGGGCGCCGGAAAAATTTCGATTTCGGGCGTCCTTTAGCTCCTTTAGTTCGGCGACGGCCTCATTTACCAAGCTGAGTTCCCGAAATGCCTTCGCACAAACATAGCGCAAAGAATACGCCTCAGAATGGGCGTCGATCTGGTCCTTGTGCCGATAGCACATTCGAGCCGTATCGACAGGATCGCCCGCCAAGCGGACTGCTCGGGCTACCAGAACTTGGGTAGCTGCATACAACCGTTTTCGCAGTCTTCGCTGGCTAAGCTGAAGATCGGCCACAAGCCTCAAAGCCAAATCGACTTCATTGGGGCGCGAGACTTGTCGCATGGCCCAAATAGCCTCCTCTCTTAAGAAAGTTCCTATCTTGCCGGGAACACGGTCCGCACGAGATATAAGAACATCCCAATCTGCTTGAGGGCCTTTTCTCCAGCCACAACCTAGGACTTGAAGGCGAAGCCTAGCCAACATTCCGGATATCCGCACCCCAAAAGACTCGGAGGTCGAAGCATACCGGCGACATGCCCCACGAACGTCACCGCTCAAAAGAGCAATGTCGCTCAATCTTAACTGTGCCCAGGCGCGAAGTTCATACCGCTCTGAGAGTTTTTTGAAGCGTGATAGAGCGTCGGAAAAACGCCCCGCTCGCATCAAACGTTCCCCTGCGTCGAAACGAAAACCGACAAAAGTGGACGGAACTGGAACTTTGAGTGTTTCCATTATTCTATCACGAAGGTTTTCTTCTCTGGTTCTGTAGTCTATATCGATTTGCACCTTCTTACCGAGCCGATTCACGGAATATCTACGGATAGGGCTTGGGAAGAGAATCTTAATCTCCTCATCGCGGTAACCTACCCGCTGAACACTCACGACGGTACTCTTATCAACATTGGCCCTCAGTTTGTTTAGTAGGCCAGGTACTCTCGGGCTAAAGATAGCCACTAGGGAGTGTCCATCTAAAGGAGTGACCACCTGAACCCTTCCTTTGGGGCCAAATGCCGTTACTCGCACCACTTTAGCACTCACGGCAGCTGCCATGAGCAAAATCGCGCAAGCGACGCCAACTATGAGATCAAAACGAAACATCTCAATACAAGAGCTAAGCATATGCCGTGCCACAATAAACGAGATGTAGATTCTTCTTTTTTTTCAGAGACATAAAAGGCGTTCAACTCTTTAAAGAAGAGGAAACGTCAATTGATTGACATACACCGACCCATCAAATCGTCGGCTCATCGACACCTGAACCGACTCAGTACTCCGTGAGTCCTAAACGTTTTAGACGTTCGATCAAGGTCGTTCTCTTCAAGCCCAAAAGCTCTGCGGCTTTGGCCTTATTGCCTTTGCTGCGTCGAAGTGCATCCAACGTAAGTTTAGATTCAAGCTCCTCAAGAGCACGCTTAATATTGATCCCTTCGTCGGGCAAACTTACC
>CAXGXL010000812.1:0-2047 GCA_964013555.1 uncultured bacterium | reverse complement strand
CAGGACCCCCATGAGAACGAGTCAAGATTTCATCTTCATTATGGAGATTTGACCGATGCGACAAACCTAATTCGGTTAATTCAAGAAATTAATCCCACCGAGATTTATAACCTTGGAGCTCAAAGCCATGTCAAAGTAAGCTTTGATACGCCCGAATATACAGCAAATGCCGATGCTCTTGGCACTTTGCGGCTTCTTGAGGCAATTCGATTGCTCAAACTAGAAACAAAATGTCGATTTTATCAGGCCTCGACGTCAGAATTGTACGGTGCAGTTTCGGAGACTCCGCAAACAGAGAACACTCGTTTTGCGCCACAGAGTCCATATGCTGCGGCAAAACTATACGCTTATTGGGTGTGTACGAATTATCGAACAGCGTATGGGATACATGCATCCAATGGAATTTTGTTTAACCATGAAAGTCCAGTACGCGGCGAAACCTTCGTTAGTCGTAAGATAACACGTGCAGTAGCTGCTATCGAATTAGGCCTACAAAATTGTTTATTCTTGGGTAACCTGAATGCTGTTAGGGATTGGGGGCACGCAAGAGATTATGTTGAAGGTATGTGGTTAATGTTACAGCAAGAAATTGCAGGCGATTACGTATTGGCTACGGGAACAGAACATAGTGTTCGTGATTTTGCTGAGCTTTCCTTCAAGGAGGTAGGACGGGTGTTGGAATGGAAGGGTTCTGGAATTGATGAGATAGGTGTGGATAGCGCCTCGGGGGAGGTTTTGGTGAGGGTGGATGCTAAATATTTTCGGCCAATAGAGGTTGAATCTTTGTTGGGGGATCCTAGTAAGGCCAAAAGGTGTCTTGGATGGGAGCACAAAACATCGTTTGCCGATATGGTCAGGGAGATGGTTGCTTCCGACTTAGACTTGGTTCAACGTGAGCAACGCGTAAATATAGAGTAGTGTGTATGATGTCATTGAAAAAGGCAGTTTTTCCGGTAGCGGGTCTTGGGACTAGATTTCGCCCGGTGACATCGGTTGTCCCAAAAGAGATGCTGCCTGTAGTGGATAAGCCATTGATTGACTACGCTATAGAAGAGGCGGTTGATGCAGGAATTTCAGATTTAATCTTCGTTGTCTCGCCAGATAAAGATATCATTGTGAAGTATCTTTCGGATAAAGATAATATTGAGGCTATCTTCGAGGGAAAAGAAAACGAGAATGAAGCATCTCGGCTGAATATTGAATTTGTTTTCCAAAATGAACCTCTTGGTTTGGGCCATGCAATCCTATGTGCGCAGGAAGCTGTGGGAGAGGATCCATTCGCGGTCCTGCTGCCGGACGATTTGGTAGTATCTGAGGTGTCCTGTCTGGCACAAATGGTGGATAAATATCGGGAGGTTGGCGGAAATTTTATCGCGGTGGTCGAGGTGGAGCCCCAGCAAACGCACATGTATGGAATACTTAAAGTTGATGAATACCTACATGGCTTATTGAAGGTAGCAGCTATGGTTGAAAAGCCTTCAATTGAAAAGGCCCCTTCTAATTTTGCTATCGTGGGGAGGTACATACTTGATGCTGGGATATTTGAAACGCTGCGGCAACAGCGGACAGGGGGTGGTGGAGAGCTTCAGCTTACTGAGGCTATGGACACATTGCTTTTGCAGCAAGATTTTTACGGGTTTAGGTTTTCTGGGGTTCGGTATGATTGTGGCGAGAAGGTAGGTTTATTAGAGGCAAATATTGCCTGTTTTTTGGGTCGACCAGATCTAAGCATGCGAGTTCAAAAAGCAGTTGAGCGCTTTGTATTGAGCAGCCTGGAGAATGGGGAAGATAAATAAATGCAAATCACAATGGTTGGAACTGGTTATGTTGGATTGGTATCAGGAGTTTGTTTCTCGGAGTTTGGGCTTGAAGTGATATGCGTAGATAAGAATCACAGTCGGGTAGAACAGTTAAAACAGGGGGAGGTGCCTATTTATGAGCCGGGCTTGGATGATCTTGTACGCTCTAACCTAGAGTCTGGCCGGCTTAGCTTTACTCAAGACCTTGAGACAGCCTTTAATGGGTCAGTTGCCGCTTTTATAGCTGT
>CAXGXL010000811.1:0-2047 GCA_964013555.1 uncultured bacterium | reverse complement strand
AATTAATTTGTCGGTTCCAAGGTGAGGTCGGTTGTTGATCAGAATATCTGATTTAGCGCCGAAGCGCACGAGTGACTCCATGAATTGGAGTACTCTTTCATCATTGACGCGGGTGTAGAGTTTTCCATCACTAAAGGTTCCTGCGCCGCCCTCTCCATAGCATACATTGGAGTCTTGGTTGAGTATTCCTTTGCTGTAGAGTTTACTTACGTCCCTTGCTCGACTTTCGACTGGATTGCCCCGTTCGATCAAAATGGGGGGCCATCCTGCTTGAGCAAGTGTGAGAGCGGCGAACAAGCCTCCGGGGCCCGCTCCTACGATGACGGGACGGGGACCTTTGGGGAGCGTTTCGAGTGTCCAGCGATAATGTCCGATTGGCTTGGGGAGGTGAGCTTTGTTTCTCTTTACAACTTTATGCCCAATAGCTTGTTCGATTTCGATATCAACCGTGAATCGGAAGGTGGGAGTTCTTCCTCTGGCATCGATAGCACGCTGTACAATGGTGAGGTTGTTGTAGTGTTGAGGTTGAAGTCCGGTTTTTTGGGTGATTGCCTTTTGAATCGCGGGAAGCGGAGTTTCGAGCGCTTCAAGGTGAACCCCTAGCTCATTGATTCGAATGGTGATGACTGTGGACATAGGACTGCGTCTTTTAATAGGGTTCGGAAAGCGGTTATCAATAAATCGTGTCGTAGCGCAAGAGTGTGTAGGTTTGAGACACTGCTTGTATTTTGGTTGAGCTCGTCTACGACTTTAGACCAGTGGAGTTTTGTGAGGGTAAAAGACCAGCGGCTCTTGCCGCTTCAGATTGGGGTGGGCGAAATTACCTGTTCAGCTAGCTCGCCTTACGCAAATTCGAAATCGCTCGTTTTTGTTGCCGTTTGACTTGGCGGACAATGCTATGATGCGCTTTATCTATCGCAATGTACATATTCTCATCGATTTCTGAAATGTGAATAGGATTTAGGTGGGGAATGCTCACTCTTACTCGGCACTTTTTATTTACATTGTTCTTCGGCGTGTCGTCATGACTCAAATCAACGGTTAGCTTGGTGGCTGGTGTATTGATCAACTTTTGTAGGGGAGCTAGAAGTTTCTGCTCCGCGTACGTCTTAAGTGAATCGGTTAATTTCAATTGATGCGCTCGAAGAATTAATTTCATTCAAACCTCCAAACACCGAAAGGTGTCTTTGTTGAAAGAGTCGATCGACTCGGGTTTTGGGATAAGTGTACGATGGGAATAAATGGAGGGTTGTGCAAGGTCTATCATGGATATCTTCGATCGATGAAATCTTTTTATCTTCAAACCACAAGTAGAATTGGTATCTTAGAGCTAAGATGCTAGGTCAAAAAAAAAATCACCTTATAGAGATATTGGCTTTGTCTGGCTCTGATCCTTTAGTTGAACAATTCCGACCTATAGAATAAGTTAAATATATGGCGGTTGGCTTCTGCCTAGTACTGGGGCGAACGTTTAACTAGAGCGTTCGTCCCAGGACCTTTCGTTACGATTGTTGTTTTCTCTTTTGTCTCGGGTGTTTCGTAGAATACCATTTCTTGGGTGGTTTCGTACTTTTCTCTGTGCGGTGTAGGCCCTATGTAGCGCAATCGTGTTTTCGAGATTGGATGATGGGGGCTTAGTTCAAAAGGTTTTCAATACAATGGTGGTGGGATGTGCAGGATGTTCAGGATCAAGGAATATCGACCGCGTTGGCTTTTGAGTGAAGGTCGATTGAACTCACCCATCATTGGGCTGCGGGTTCACTACGTTAGCTTGAGGACGATTAGTTAGCGTTGATTTTGGGCAGCCCGCTTTAGGTGGTGGGGGTTTACTCTTGAACCCACTTGTTGGGCGCAGGCTGCTTTAGAAATTTTACCGTGTATTAAGAGTAGAAATTGCACTTGCCCAAACGCTTGAAGTTACAACGCATTGTGCACTCTTGTTGTTTGATTGGATTGTGCAAAGAGAGGAAATGGTGGAGCCGATCGGGATCGAACCGACGACCTTCTGAATGCCATTCAGACGCTCTCCCAACTGAGCTACGGCCCC
>CAXGXL010000810.1:0-2056 GCA_964013555.1 uncultured bacterium | reverse complement strand
TCCTCGGCGTTGCTTGATTGGCTACCACGCTTAAAAAGACTTGTTAGACTCTCTATTTGCCCCTCAAAATCACCAATCAGCTCCTCCTGCGTCACCAAGTAGGTCTCCAGGCTCTCTTCTGAGGGAATCTGACGAAGCGAGGGTGCCTTCATTTTTCCAATTTCTTGAAAGTTCTTATTCTCAATTCTCTTTAGCTTCGAGGGAAGTTGAATTCTGCTTACCATCTTTTTCGACGCTATTTTCTCCAACGCCAAAACAACCTTGGATTTTTCCAGCCAAGGCTCTAAGTTCAACACCAAAATCGTCTCATTTTGGATTCTATTACCTGATGCCCTAAGCGAACTCTTTAGTTGCTTATGCAGTCCCTCAAGTCCCTTGTGTAATTGTGTCTTCTTCAGACTGAGGCTCTGAGCGTAATCTGCCACCGTCTTATTCGGTGCATTCTGCATGGAATCCACAATGGGGTTTATAAGTTCGATGGCCACCAAAGTCTTTTGTACGAGACCTTTAGCTTCACGCTGCGTTTTCTTCCTATTGGTGCCCTCTGCCATTTTCGAAAGAAGGCCTCGTAAACGTTCAACTTTACCAGAGTTATTCCAGACATGGTCGATATATCTGAGATTGTCTCTAAGTTCACGTTCCGGTTTCTCCGCCTGGGCCTGGGGTGCTGCTATCCCGATGATCACAATTGCGCTCACAAGGGTTTGTCGAAACTTCGTGAACAAAGGGGATCTCCTCGCCAATATTGTTTGCGCAAGATTCCCGCACTACCTCGCTACCCACTACGGGCTACACGTTAATCTCACCGTAATAGATTCGCACAAAAACAATGGCAAGAATATGTATGCTCCTACCTTACATCGGCCACGACAGCCAAATGCTACAATGACTCCCCCCTCAGACGGGCGATTCATCCGTAAAGGCTAGGTAAAATAGTAAACTAAAGATTCCAGCACCCAACTCCTCTTCTAGGCTCCTAAGGGATCATTAACCTCCGCTCTTCAAGTCGTTCGCCTCAAGAACAGAAATTTGCCTTGCCAAAAAACGTTAAGCGGAACCAGACTTTGAATCGTAGTCAAGCTACTACTGAAGGCCCGCATCTCCTAAAGCTGGGCCAAAGCGCGTGAATCGGCACCGTCTGGTCGGCCTATTTGTCGTTGTTTCTCTAGCCCGAAATAGAAAACATACACGAAGCCAATTTCCTCTCAAACCAGGAGACTATTTGAGTCTTCTTAGATCCGACCGAGCGCAATGCCTTCCGAAAATGCTGATAGGCACAAGCGAGGAGGGTCAATTTGCCAAAGGGAGCACCGAAGAATGTTTCATCTTACGAAGCTTCGAGGGTGTCCCCAGAAATCTCTCAAAAGCACCCCACCATCCGGCCCCAAAATTTCCTGTACCCCCGGGGTGGGACTTTTAATTTGAGTTCCTAATTAGGTCGCGCGCTCGCTGGCATTTCCCTTTTCTTCTGAAGCCCTTTTGGGTTACCAGAAGCGAGAGGATTCGCACCAGTTCCTATTCCCTTGGCCACCCTGGTGAAAAACTTCTCTAGCTCTGGCTGCAAGTCAAGTGCAGTGTCGAATTCCACGTAAGTGACATCGCAAAGCTCTTCGAGTTCCCTTAGCAGGGTAGTTTCAATCGGAGTATCCTTCCAGATAGCAAAAAAGACCGGCGCCCTCCTACCTGCGAAAATATTGTAACAGATTTCAAATGCACCACTTTCGCTCTCAGCCGTCCGAATAACCACCATTGCATCCGCCTGACTCAACCTATCCAAGCGATGCCTCCGAAAATTGGGAGCCGTAAACGGAAGACCACATTCTTCAGTGAAATCCGCCTTAAAGGTGTCCCTCGATTGCGCCTTTTGACCAGTCAAGAGATTGAGTTCAATATTTTTTGGAAGAGATTTTTTTACGACGTTCGTAACCTCACTAACAATCTTTTGGCTCTGCGCATCCGACTTAGAAAAGGCTTGGCGGATAAATACATTCAACTCTCTATTTTCTCCTCGAGCTTGAAGAGATTGCACATCAAACCCAGATGCAAGAAGCACCTC
>CAXGXL010000809.1:0-2074 GCA_964013555.1 uncultured bacterium | reverse complement strand
CAGCTCTTGTACTTCTGATTCACTCATCTTGTTGTTTTATGCATATTTGCACATTTGTGCAATCAGTAAATTAAGTAAATTTATATTCGAGGCGAGAAAAGCCAAAAGTGAGTCCACGGATTTAACTAAAATTACTTCAGTCTGCTTCTAAGAGGACAAAAAAAGCTTTAAAACGCAGCGACTTACTCCTCTCTTGATTGCAAGCTCTCGATTTAGGCTCCCAGTCGGCAACCGATCGCTCCCCCCTGCTCTTCAGCCCCAAATAGACGCACCTGAAATGCAAGCCACTTGCATAAGCAAAAAAATTGTACTAGCTCCTCGGCGTGGCTCAAGTGCTGCATTCGCCAATTCAGGCGATAGATAAAGTGCGTTGATGTTAATAAGACCCAAGCTAATTGTTGTGTTGTTGTTTCTGGCAGCCGGAGTTTGTCCCTCCGTTGCTTCGAGTCATCCGCTCAAACTCTCAGCGTCGCTGATTGAATATGACCCCGAAACGAAAACTCTCCGGGTTGAATGCAAGGTATTCATTGACGACTTCGAACGAAGTCTAAGCCGATGGGTACTCAATGGCGCTAGTGTTTCAACAATCCCAAAAGACCAAAAGCCTCAAATCATTGAGGCCTATTTCAAGAAATTTTACAGTATTCTAGTTAACGGAAGAAGACTGCCCCTTCAGTACGACTCAGTAACGCCTTTGTTTCGTGCCAATGTGCTCATCATCGCCTTTAAAAGAAACGTACTTTCAATCAAAAAAGGCGACAGGCTCCAAATTCAAAACTCAATGTTTTTTCAAGATTTTGGGGCCACGCAATCCAACCGAATTGCCGTTCGTATTCCGCCCTTTAGTATCGACGACGGACACGTCGCGAAATTAGGAAACTCCACCTTCTCGTACACCTTCGGAGAACCAAATTAATGAGCACTGCAAGTTCGTTTTTTCTTACCGGCTGGGACCATATTGTCGATATCAATGCCTATGACCACCTTTTATTCGTCACCACTTTGTGCGCGGCCTACCGGCTCGTGCAGTGGCGGCAAATCTTAGTAATCATAACGGCCTTTACCGTAGGACATAGCGGTACACTCATCTTGAGTTCGTTGGAGCTAATACCGACAAACCCTAAAGTGGTGGATATCCTCATTCCATTTACAATCATGGCCACGGCAATCGTCAATGTCGCCAGAAACGACGGAGATTCAAAGAACACAAACGCTAAATGGAGTTACGCTATCGCTCTTGGATTTGGCCTTGTTCACGGCTTAGCATTTGCTAGCAACTTCAAAGTCATGATGTTTGGGGAAAGCATCCTCTTACCGCTTTTCCTATTCAATATAGGCATCGAAATAGGTCAGATATTTATCGTCTTTCTCTTCATGGCTGCGCTCTGGGTGTACTCGAAATTACTAAAAGGGGAACACTTCAGGTGGAATCTATTTGTTTCGGGTGCCGGTTTCGGGATTGCCACAACACTCATATTAAACACCCTTAATGGCGGCTAGAAATGACAAAAACACCCCCAATAAGGCATTTTTACGCATTTACCGAGCCCACCTATTTCCCTTCACCATTCCCCAAGGCAAGGAACCCAACCGCCCGCAAACCCAGCCCAATCAACCCTGAGGCACTATTTTCCGCGCAATTTACTTGCATATGCAAGTCTGTTGCATTAAGGAAGATCGAACGAAGTAGGCCGTCAAATCTAGCCTGCGGGGTATCAACACAAACATACGGAAAGAAAACATGAAAACCCTAAAGAAGTACATTATTCTCCTCGCCTCTCTTACGGCCCTAACCCTCATCGCCAGTTGTGGCGACGATGTTGGTCATGATGACCATGACCACGACCACCACGGGCACGATCACGAAAACGAAGTGATGACGACCCTTAAATTGACGTTTACTGGCAGCGACGGTAACAGCGCCGTCTTTACCTGGGCGGATCCTGAAGACGACGGCAGCCCAGTCATTGATGATATCTCGCTTACCAATGGTGAGACCTACACCGTAACCTTGGAAGTAATTAACGAATTGGAAGACCCTGCCGAGGACATCACTCCGGAAATTTCAGACGAG
>CAXGXL010000808.1:0-2076 GCA_964013555.1 uncultured bacterium | reverse complement strand
GTGTAGTCAGGTCAACTGAACAAGCAAGCTCTTCACTACTTTTTTGCTGGTTGTGGTTTGTATGTGCCGAGGCGCCAAGCACAAAGAACTGGCCGAGGTTTTATGAAAAGAACAGGTTTTTCTCTATACTTGGCGCACGTTGACGTCGCCCCGAGAGAAAACCGATCTCCTCTTTTGGGTGCTCGACTCCTCGGGCGAAACAAATTCGGCAAATCAACGATAATAAGGCGTTCCAAACTTTTAGAGGGTAAAATGCCAAGAATCGATGCAGCACCTATCGGCCAATATCTGATCTCTTTTGGAAAGTCGGCGGCCGATTGTTCGTTAAGGAAAAAACATGTGGAGCGTAATGCGGGCAGTCCGGACGTTTCGATACGCGATTCTTATTCGAAAATGAATCATGTTGGGCTACCGAAGTGGTACAAGAGTTTTCAAACTGAATTGGCTCAGAAGGTTAGAGACTCAATTACAGACAAAACCGTTGTTCGAAAAATCTATAAGGCAGGATCTCTGGGTAAAGCGGCTCTAGAAACCGGGGCTGTTTTAGACGCAACTGTGGATACCATTGTAGCTTCTAAAGCGGCGGGAGAGGCAATTGCTCATACGCCGGAATTGGCCGAGCGGGTTAAAAACGCGATTCGGTCGGGTGGTTCTTGGCATGCTACTCTGCAGGTTGTGGGCGGTACTCTCTTGATTATTCGCATTGGCGCTGCGGGCTATTCCATTCAACGGGCAGAGCCCGGGCAAAAGATGTCGACGGCTGCAACTGAGGCGGGCAGTATTTTGGGATCTGCAGGGGGGGGATTTTTGGGCGGAGCTTTTGGAAAATACACCGGTGCAGGTGTGGGAGGTTTAGTTGCCGGGGGAGTAGGTGCAGTGGTAGGTGCCGCGATGGGGGCAATAGGGTTTTGCTTAGTGGGGAGTTTTTTTGGGGGCAAAGGAGGAGAGGTGGCCGGAAAAGAGCTTCACGCGTCTATTGATGAGTTTATTCATCAGCCTCCGGTACCGGAGTTTAAGCGGATAGGGGCGGGGAAGCAATAGGGGCAAAGTTTGGGCGCTGACGTAGAATCATGTAGCGCAATAAGGGAAAGTCTACTTAAAAGACTTTCATTCAGTACTGGGCACTAAGTTTCTTGGCCAGAATATTCAATTTGGCCAAGAAATCTTCAATCAATAAGTGAAGTGTAGCAAACTGTCTTGTGACCTCGACTCGAATTGGAGTTGTTGGTTTATCCTTGGAGGGAAAAAGGTCAGAAGATAACGCATTTGTATAAATTTCTTGTTTGGTTAAAGCGAATTCGACTACCTTCGTTCTTAAGAGCGCAAAAGCGTCTATAGCTCTTTGGAGTTCGACAAAATTGGCGAGGGTAAGTGAGTCTTGGTCACGGAGGGGAAGGGTACTCCACGGTGTATTGAGAATGAAATCAACCGAAGTTTCAGCGTTGCTTCTTAGTTCATCTTCGGAAGCCATAGTGAAAAAATCCTCCTCGATATCGCCCCCCGTTAGGCGCCTTAGGTTTTTCCAGCCTCGGTTTTGATCTAGGTAGATACCAATTAGTTCAAATGCACCTGAGTATCCCGGCGCCTTTTGGTCTAGCAAATCAAGATGTCTCGAATTCTTTCGGCCTTTGGCATAGGCTGCGATGGTTGTTAGGGCTACGTCTCTACCATGGAGTGCTATGGTCAGAGAAGGGGCCGCTCGTACAGCGCCCGCCTGGGCCGTGCTTGGAATTTGGGATAAGAGTATACTTGTCTTTTCTACAAGTTGTTTTAGCTCTTCGAAGTTTCGCCAGCCTTTTCTGAACTCGAAACCAATTAGGACAGGAGTGCTCGCAATGGTAGCCGCCGTTGCTTGAGTAGCGCTATAGGTATTGCCGGCCCGCAGTCCGATGGGGTGTTCTTTATATAGAGTGGAACCAGGGTTGAATAAGGTTCCGCGGGTGGTATTGCGTTCAAAAAGGGTTCTAATTTCTTTTTGAGACCAAGGTACGTTGTGCTGATCGCTTATCAGGTCTGAAGAATATCGATTGGCGTCAATTTCCGGGAGTGGGGAATACTGTCCTTGTTGGTGAGGGT
>CAXGXL010000807.1:0-2079 GCA_964013555.1 uncultured bacterium | reverse complement strand
CTGCGGGCAAACCGTCGAGGCCAAATGGTTCGAGAACTTGCAAGATTCTAGGATCGACTCGGTCATCCTCTTTGAGAATTCTTTTGGGGTCAGCAAGAAGGCCTGGTAATGTTGGCAAGGTGTCTCCACTACTTTGCTTTGTCATAAAATCTCTCCGTAACATAACTTAAGAGATTCACAATAAGTTGTGATCTCATCTCATTTAGCGCCCGTACTTTCTACCATTCTATCACCAATCGGAGACGAGTAATGAAATCTTTGAGAGAACAACTGGCGTTGTCGTTTATTATGGGAGCTCCACTGCTTCTTTTGTTATTTTTAGGTATATACACCTCACTCTAACCTACATGACGTCCCCTTCCGGCAGTCAATTTATAGTTCAAGGGGCCAGCCGAGGCATTGGATTCTCTATAACAGAGCAAATCCTAGCCAGGGACCCAGATTCTGTAGTTCTTGCAACCTGTAGGGGCATCCCAAGTCAGGCGAAAGCCTTAGCCAACTTACAGGAGAAATATCAAAACCGCTTGAAATTAGTCTCTTTGGATGTAGAGTCGGAGACCTCCGTCGAGACTGCTGCTTCGGAAGCAAAAGCAGTAGTTCACGAAGTCGACCGTATAATAAATGTTGCCGGCGTACTGCACGAAGAAGGCCTCGCCCCCGAGAAAAGACTTTCAGACATTACCCCTTCTAACTTCGAGAAAGTCATGCGGGTAAACGCGCTCGGCGCGTTGCTTGTCGCAAAGTGGTTTTCTCCTCTGTTGACAAAAGCCCGACCCTCCCAATTCGTCAACATTTCAGCTCGCGTCGGTAGCATCTCCGATAACCAACTGGGTGGTTGGTATTCTTACCGATGTTCAAAGGCCGCATTGAATATGATCACTCGAAACCTTTCTATCGAGTTAAAAAGAAAACTCCCGGAAGTGATCTGTACAGCAATACATCCCGGCACCACTGACACCAATCTTTCAAAGCCCTTCCAAAGAAACGTTCGGCTCGATAGGCTCTCGACCTCGCAAGAAACCGCAGTTAAAATATTAGAGGTGACGGATAAGCTGACCTGCCGTCAGAATGGGTCATTCCTATCAACCGATGGTGTCCCCATACCGTGGTGAGCGTTTTTGAGCAAAGCCCGCAGAATGAGAGGTACGACATGCAAATAAACAATTTGACTCTTTCCTCCCTCAGTAGTTGGAATGAAGAAGAAGTGGAGAATCATCTGTTTCACTCCAAAATTCCTTGCAGACTAGCTACTGTAACGAAAGATGGATTTCCTCATGTAATGTCCCTTTGGTATCTCTATCAAGAGGGTTGCATCTTCTGCTCTGTCCAAAAAAAAACCTTCATCGTAGATTGGTTACTCCAAAATCCACAATGTGGATTCGAAATAGCTTCCGACAAGCCCCCTTATAAAGGGATACGTGGAAGAGGATCCGCCAGTCTTGAAATTGGCAAATCGAATAACATACTACCGTTACTAATCAACAGGTACTTGGGTTCTTGTGAATCAGATTTGGCCCAAAAACTACTTGCTAGACCGGAGACTGAAGTCACAATAAGAATTACCCCGAACTGGCTAACCTCTTGGGATTTTACAAGCAGAATGAATTCGTAAATACCTGCCGCTCATTTAATTAAGAGGTGAGTGAACGGGCAATTCGAAAATACAAGGCGTCTGGAAGAAATCGTAACGCTTTCAATATATATGAAAAACGTTTTGGGAAATGCACCTCAAACCGCCTAGAAGAAAGTCCTTTCACTATATATGTTGCGGCTTGCTCACTAGATAATAAAAAGGGCATTTTAAATTCGTTTTTTTCAGTTAGACGGCTTTCCACAAAACCAGGGTTGATTAATTTGACATCTATTAACTCTCCCTCTTCCACCTTCAGCGACTCAGCAACATTTGTCACAGCAGCTTTGGTAGCAGCATAAGGCTGAGCGTTGGGCAGTCCCCTGTAGCTTGCGAGACTACCGCAAATAGCTATTTGGCAGTTTGTGCGTTGCCTTAAAACGGGCACTACACATGCGAGAACATTTAAGAGACCCTTAAGGTTCACATCAATAATTTTATCTGATGCT
>CAXGXL010000806.1:0-2080 GCA_964013555.1 uncultured bacterium | reverse complement strand
TGTTGGTTAACATTTCGAATTGGTTTGCATCATGGTAAGCTGGGGTTTCTCCATCGTCGCCAATCAAATGAAATTTGAGCTGCATTTCATCTCGCCGGTAGATCCCCAACACAAGGTATTCGGAATTAATGGAAAGCCACGAACTATCTTCAATCTCCTCGCCCGTTTGCTCGTCGAGAAGTTTAACGCATCTTACTCTCATAAACCATTTACCTCGCTTGCCCTAAAATTTAGCTTTGTAGTCCTTGCCATAAAACACCTCCTGAGTCTTCGGATTTTTGTAAAAGTGCACTTGGAATTTTCCAGATGGACTCTGAAAGGTCTCGGTGCTGTACTTGCTGAACCCCTCAGGAATCAATGGGTTCTTGAGCTCGGAAGCTGGAATAATCTCCCTGGAGTTCCCTATGGCCTCCTCGGTTAAGCGCCCACTCTGGGTAAAAGGCGAATTCGCAGACTCGAGGCGCAATTGATCTGCGAGCTTGGGACCATTTGCTATATTATTAGCTCCGCTTGCTGTATTCACCTTTGGCGTAGCATTTCCGACTTCCAAAGGCCCGCTGAGACTGTCTGCGTTGGGGTTGACGTCCGGCGCAGGATCTTTCACAACCGGTTTTGGAGTTCGGCTCATTCCGTTGAGGGCAGTTTTGGTGAGCTTTTGGGTAGGGCCGAGCAAGCCTCCTCCTGCATCTATTAGAGCGCAGGTATCTTTGATGATGTAGAGTGCACCCAATGCGACATCACCAGCGTTGTCCGCATTCGCAATAGTCTCAACACCGGTCGATGCATCCGCACCTATCTTCAAAACCGATACGGTCGCCTTAGCAAATTCTCCGGTGACAGCGATCGTCGTATTCAAAAGAGATGTTCCAACATTTCTATTTTCCACGAGCAAAGCGGCTTGGGCCTTTTCTATTTTCGCTTCCAGGTCCACCCCCAGCTGATGGGGATCCCAATCAAAATGGCCAGTGGGGTCCGTATAGCGAATGGGATTGTTTAGGGTATAGGCATAACGATTTAGCCCCTGAGGGTTGTAGCCCAAATGCGGGAGCATGGTGTCAGCCGTTGCAAAGCGAGCTAATTCCGGGTCGTAGTACCGTGCGCCGTAGTCCATTAGGCCAGTGGAAGCATCCAACTCTTGACCGGTGAACTTGTGGGTTAATATGTCAGCGCCGGTGCTATTGGTTTCTCTAATTTCTCCATAGGGAAGATACCTGTACCGGCTCAATTCATTGCCTCGTTCATCGAGCGCGACCGACGCTGAGCCTAGGTGATTGCCCAATATATAAGTAATACCGGCGGGTACGCCCCTTTGGGTATCCCCCTGCATCGAGTAATTGGCGTGGCGCTTAGTCCACCACTGAGATAAAGCTCCCAAAAGACGATAACTCGTTCGAGTCGCCAATCGGCCGTGACCCGGAACATTGATGTGTTCAGTGGCTGCAAATTCACTCGGCGCTAGGCTCGTGTGCCTCAATTCAAATTGCGGGTTCACATAAAAAGTGGTTACGATTTCGCCATCTTGGTACGTTCGTTTCCGCAGGCGACGCTCACCGGCCCCGTAGAGAAAATCCGCTACCAAGCCCCCGTTTTTGTACACCGACCGCATGCGATTATCGGCGTCGTAGGTGTATTCCCAGAGAGTCGCCCCGCTGGTCTTACGAACCATATTTCCAACCGCGTCGAATTCGGCAACGTATTCGGTTTTCATACTTGGGCGTAAAGCTCGATTAGATCTCGAAGAGCTGCGGCTCCTCGAGGAAGAATTCCCAAACATGTTAAAGGAGAAATTCAGAGGAATGCCGATACTTGAACCTACGGATGTGGCCGTGATTCGGCGCGGTTCGTATTTTATGGTCATCCCTTTGCGCTTCACAATGTTTCCTTGGGCATCGTAAGCGTAGGTGTAAGTCTTGTTTTGCGCAGAGGTTGCTGAAGTCAGTCGATTCAAATCGTCGTAAACGTAGTTCCACGAATCGTCCGTATTCACATTGTTGCGGCTACGAACATTTCGTGCATCCGTGATGTTGAGCACGTTGCCACGGGTATCAAAATTGTAAGTGTAATGCTGCAACTCTTTAAG
>CAXGXL010000805.1:0-2091 GCA_964013555.1 uncultured bacterium | reverse complement strand
ATCCTCTTTGGACCGTCTTGATATCATTGTGACCGTAACGCCCATTTCGGCAAAGATGGTGGCGTATTCAATGGCAATGACCCCGTTGCCTTGAATCAAAAGCGAATGGGGTTTGCGCGTGAGTCGACTTATGGAGTCTGAATCAAAAACGTGCTTGTCATCAAACGGAATCGACCCAAGCCTTCGTGCTTTAGATCCAGTGGATAAAACCGTAGCTCGGGTCTGGCATACATGAATTGTAGATTGATTATCGGTAATAGCGATACGGGTATGGCCGCTATTCTCATTTGCAGGGGGGATGATTTTGCCACGCCCTTGCACAATATGCACCCCGTAACGTTCTATTTGAGAGCGAATGCGCTTGGCGTCTTGAGCGGCAATCATGGAACCGACTTGCTTAACTTGGTCCCAGGTTGTGTTTTTACCGTATTGCTGGGCTACTTCTCGCAAAACTTTGCTCTTAATTCCCGTGGGGGCACCGAAAAAATCATTGGGTTCAACCAAGGCAACTTTCAAACCGGCAAAGGCTAATCGGCATGCGGCGGTAGAACCGGCTGGACCCGCGCCCAAAACAACGACATCTGTTGAATCAGGAATTTTCGAGGGTTTTGATGCCAGCGGGTAGCGCTCAATAATTCGATTCAGAAGCCGCAAATTAGCCGGGCGAACCAAAAGGGCTCGGTGATTCAAGTACTGCGCCGCTTGGGACGCCATCGATTCCAAAATAGCAAGTTGCTCGGGGCCAAAGTCTGGGCGAGGTTTTATGTCCATAATGCAAAAGGTGCCTACATTGACGCCGCTTTGGGTTTGCATGACGGCCCCCGCATAAAAGAGGGCAGGGCGCAACTCTACGTTTCCGTCTTGGGTGGGCCATGGCACCGGAAACCCACCAAGCTTAAGAGCCTCTTCTCTAAATTCAGCGGGGTACGATTTGCCCAGGTCACTTTCCACAAATTCTTTTAAGTTGTGAATCACAAGGTGACTTTTTTCCATGATGGTGTGCTGGCACACCGAGCAATCTCTGGCGGTTGAATACTGCCACATATCAAGGGGGTCGTTGTCGCCTTTTTGGGTTGGCGGTACCACACAAACCGTCAACACCCGCTGGGTGTGCTCTTCAATCAACCCCACAAAAGCAATAGGAACGTCAAATAACGAACGCGCCATGTCTCGAAGGGCGATGAGACTTGGCTGAACCTCGGAGTCTTTTTGATTTAAATCAAGAACGTCGCTTAAGCGTTGAGACTCATTAGACGGAATAGGAGGCTTGGGGCCACCCAAGGCTGGAACTGTAGCGGGGTGTTTTTTGGTGGGGTCAGAAGAAGCATTAGACATAATGAATCAACCATTGAGTAAGAGCAAGGCGATCTAGAGCTTGTACTTTAAGGTAGCAAAAACCCAAGGTCGATGGAATCAAGCTCGGCACAAACTCCCGTTGCTTAGTATGGTGTGGGATTTTCCAGAACTTGTGGCGCCGCCGTAACCTCCGAGTAAGGATGTACTTAGTTTTATGAGCCATAGTCCTGGGGGATTTCAGGTGTCGGTGACAAAATACCTGATGGGATCCGATAAGTGTGTTTTTATAGAAACGGCCGCGATGTAGGCGGGTGCATGCTGGTGTAGAAGGGGGCGCCAATTAAGACCTAAATTATTGAAGATGAAGAAGATGCAACTTGGGACAGGGGTATGCGTTCCTTTTTTACGGCGTAGGTGTGGAAAATGGGGGCGGTTGAGCCGAGGGGCAATATCTCTTACTTTTTGCCACAATAGTCGATAAGCTAAATGATATTGTGGGAGCCGTGCCGCTTTTTCTGTATCCATGGGCCGATGGGGATTTTGATATGTTGCGTTGCTATCTGTTGATGCGTCGTGGTTGTGTGCTTTTGCTCTTGGTAATTGTCGCTAGCGGGTGCTCTTCGAGAGAGGATGGTGTTACGTTGGGTGCGCAAGGAGTATCCCGTGTCGAACAACCTTCTACTTGGCAAAAAATAGACGCTGATATTGATGGAGGATCAACTGATGATTATTCAGGAAGGTCAGTCAGCCTGTCGTCTGATGGCTCTGTTGTTGCGATTGGGGCTCCTGATAATG
>CAXGXL010000804.1:0-2097 GCA_964013555.1 uncultured bacterium | reverse complement strand
CGGTGTTTGACGACTCTGAGTATCGTTGGTGACAAGCAGTGCAATGTGACTAAGCCGAACCTCCTTATTCGGCATTATCCATTAGGCGGTGCGCGTTATTCCGAGAATTTAGTGGAACTCCAAAGTAAGGTTTTGGCGCCTATTGGCTTTTGGCATTTGGGGCGCCAGATGATTGCTTTAAATATACAGCATGCGGATAGGCAGAATGCCATTATGCGGAAAGTTTTTGAGGAATCGCCGTTTCGTAAGATTCAACCATCCGGCGCTTCGAAGACGATTCGACTTAAGTTGGCTTATGCTAAAGGGGACTACAAGCCGACAAGCGTGATTAAGGAGGTTAGTGTTTTTCATCCCACAGACCCGCTTCAAGTGAAGAAAGCTAAGTTTGACGCGAGCGGTACAAGTGAGGCTCTGACGTTTAGTGGCGTTCATACTTCTTTACCTGTGTTTTACATCCTTGTTACCTCAGCAAGCAAAGAGGTGGATAAGGTGGTGCTGCATGGAGCAGCCGAACTCAAGGATTTAAGCTCCCCGGCAAAAGGCGAGAATCAACAAGCGTTTTCCCTTTTTAGAGAGCGCTCACCAAAGGCTCGATTGCGCAGCATTGGTGAGCGTGGTTCTCTCGGCCATGACGTGGGTCGCTCGAACAAAGGAGAACCAACTTCGGAGAGCTTCCATTGTTTGAATGCGCAAGACAAACCGGTTCCAATCTATTGTGACTCCGGCCATAAAGAGTCTGCGGCTGCGTGGGGGGCTAATCTCTCGGTTACGTGGTCAGTGACAAAGTGACTGTTTTTTGTCTCCGCTGGACCTAAAGCACTCGGTGCCAAACTTTTAATAAGGACTCTTTCGGCTTTACTGCCTCCTTTGGAAGCAGGGGGGGCTTTCAATAAATAGTACTTGTTTTGGCTTGTCTAGCCCTCTCTTTCCTGGTTAGTAATCTCGCAGAGTGCCGCTAGAAGAAAGCGCTAGAGCAAGTTTCAATTGAGCAGCCTGGGGGTTATAATGAGGAATGCCATCAACGATTCTAAGGGCCCGGCCCCATCGTCTCAACCGACTGATACGGAGCGTGATATTACCGCCCAATCCTCGTCGAGGACGCCAGAGGAAATGGAGAACCGGTCCACTGCGCGAAGTCAATCGGAGCATCTGCATGGTGCTTCTGAATTTGAACTCACGGCTTCTTCTTTGGAGCGGTCAGATTCTTTGGACACCAGCCCCGGGCTCGAAAGACCCTTCTCGAATCGCCGGGCCCGTAGCCGTGGTGGGCCCCGTTCGAACCAAGCGCACACCCCGCCGCCGGTAGAAGCAGAGCTGGGAGGCCTTGCTTTACTTGCGTCGATCTCAGAACAAGGGGACCAAGAGGTTGAAGGCGGCCACCCGCTGGAGGTTCTTACTACCTTGCAAACCTTCTTGAGTGAAGTGGCGCCCAACTCCCCCGAGGGGCTTCTTGGTGCTCATCTGCTGGATCTGGCTAATTTACCAAATGGCGAAGGGCTTACCAGCCTATCTAGTTTCGTTATTGCTCGAAGCGATTTGACCCGCAGTGGCTGGTCGGTGCGGCTAAAGGAGCCTCTACTTGAGGCCCAGGTAATAACCGCATCGATTGCTCACGCGCTGGCTTCTCTTGAAAACAATATTTTGCCTGATCTGCTTGATAGCAGCGCCGGTGATACCGAGCCTTTTGAGCAATGTTACGGGTTGTTTGCCGATTCGATTGTGAGGGCCCACCAAGCGGCCGAAGCTAGTGATATAGCGGCAGCTCAAGCGTACTACAATTCGGCCACAGGGCATCTGGGTGAGGCAATTGCGGTTGCTGAAGAAGAGGGGCTTTTGGCGCCTGGGGCAATATCCACGGAGGCTTTAACTCGCGATCTGGCATCCGAATTCGAAAGAGCGGTTTCAGTGAGCCGGCTGAGCCATTATGAGCACAACGGCCAGCGACTCACCTTCGCCGACATCGACGAGGCTAATGCGCGATTTGTTGGACACAACCCAACTAGTTTTAGAGCGCGAATTGCGCTTTTAGATTGTTTGCGACATGCCCACGAAGATCTGGATTCTCAATTGTCTAGTTCGAAGGCACTTGCCGGTAAG
>CAXGXL010000803.1:0-2097 GCA_964013555.1 uncultured bacterium | reverse complement strand
AACAAACGTAAGGGACACAAAACTAGCAGCTAAATTGAGCCGCCTAACTCGAATGTGATAACCCGTAACCAGCATGAGTGTTCTTGTTCTGGTACCAGATACTGATTCCGCCAGAGACTTTGTGACTTGGGGGCACCAATTTGCAGTCGCTCGTGGTGAACCGCTTCGAGTTCTAATTCCTCAAGAAAGAACCTCGGTTGTTGAAGCAACTCGAGGATTTCTCAGAGAGCTCGATCCCCATGCCGAAATACTTACCCTCGCTTCTACCGAAAGCCTTCGCTCGATTCTAACTCTAACTAGAACCCAAAGCGTCAATTTGATTGTAGCGAGCATTCCCAGGGAGAGAAATTCCGAATCCAAAATTGGCGCCAAACTTCTAAGAAATGCTCCATGCGACGTTGTCCTATTGAGACCGGCTCAAGGCAGCGGAGCTCAATGCAAGAAAATACTCGTTCCCACCGCAGGAGGTCCCCATGCTAAAGCCGCACTCTCTTTTGCTTCTTCCTTAGCAACCGACGAGGCAGGCGTAGTAACGGCGCTCTATATCGCACCACCTGAACTAGAAGATCCGGACACTTCAGGAGAAGTACTACTGGAGCGCTTCCTCAAGAAAGCTGAACTTCATGAAACTCCCAGCATATTACCTCGCGTCGTAGTCGCTGATGATGTGATGGACGGGATTGAACAAGGAACGAGAGAAGATGTTGATTTGATTCTAATTGGAGCTTCTAATTTTGGTTTTATTCGAAGAGCGCTCTTTAGCAGTATTCCCGAGAAGCTCATTAAGCAAAATTCTCCCAGTACAGTCGGAGTGTTTCGCACACGGCAGCAACTTTGGGTCCGAGCGCAACGGCGCTTGGACCGTATCCTCGATAAATATGTACCACAACTGAATCGAGAGACCCGGATTTCACTCTACGAGGGGCTCAACGAAGGCTCCCAGCTAAGCCTCGACTTTGTGGCACTAATCAGCCTCTCGACTGCAATTGCTAGTCTTGGGTTAATGCAAGATTCGGGCGCGGTAGTCATTGGAGCGATGTTAGTTGCGCCCTTAATGACCCCGATGCTCGGGGCAGGCCTTGGATTGGTTCAAGGCAATATCGTGCTCGTCAGGCAAGCATCGGAATCGATTCTCAGCGGTTTTTTCTTGAGTTTAGTAATAGGGATGTTTTTCGGATTTACAGTACCAGGATTTAGAGACATGACACCTGAACTAATCGCACGAGGAAGTCCAAATTTTCTAGATCTCCTCATTGCTCTACTTTCAGGGGTTGCTGCAGCCTACGCCATGGCTCGTCCCGGGCTACTCGGGGCACTCCCTGGAGTCGCAATTGCAGCGGCACTGGTACCGCCTATTGCGACGGCGGGCATCGCCTTATCTACGGGACACACCGCCACTGCCATCGGTGCTGCATTTCTTTTTGGAACCAATCTAGTTGCTATTATTCTAGCTTCGGCCATTACACTTTATATTCTTGGTATTCGTCCAAATCGTAACCAAAAATTTGGGAGACTGTGGTCAAGAAGGATATTGGTAAGTCTCGCCCTCACCGCATTGTTTTTTGCATTTCCACTTGGAGCGTCGCTGCTCTCGAGGTTCACAGAACGCCCAGATCCACTTCGCGTCGCAATTGAACACCAACTTGCTCAAGCACCAAGAACCGCTTTAAGCAATCTCTCGATAGATCAATCCCAGGAAGTTCCTATCTTACAAATAGAAGTCTTCAGCAGCCAATCCTTGCCGGAAGCACTTAGCGAATCTCTGACACAAACTGCCCGAGAGCTATTAAAAGAGCCCCACGAAATACGAATTGTTACCCTATTGGAGTGGAAAAGTGGTCCTCCGCCTTAGCGTAAGGTAATTACCAACGTTAATAACGGGTCATTTCAACGCAAATATAATTCCCGACGCTGCCCTCATCCTGCCATGTGTAACCCGATTCACAAAAGCAATCGCCATCCGCATCAACCCGCGAAAATGTTCCAGAAGCCCCACACGGTGGTAGTGCGGGATGAAGTCCCGCTGAAACAAGGTCTACTCCCGCCAATAGCCCCGCCAAAGCTCCTGCAATAAAGACCAGTCGCATAGCAGAACGC
>CAXGXL010000802.1:0-2098 GCA_964013555.1 uncultured bacterium | reverse complement strand
ATTCGCTTCTGAAATTGAATGAGAGCCAGAGGGAGGGGGAGGGGCGGAGGAGGAGCTCCGAGCGGTATCGGCTTCTCCCGAGGAGCAGCCCAAGGTGGATCCGAGGAGTAAGGGCATTAGTACAATCGTGAACCTACACTTCATGAATGGGAGCTAGCATTTTGGCAGTTACACTGTAAACCAATTGTGAATTGCTTGATGCCGGTTGGTTCGAACTGGCTTGGAACCTAAGGGTGATGTTTACGAGCTGACTCACCATCGGGAAATCCCTCAAGAATGAAATGAAGTTTTGTTGAGCAGAGGGCATTGGTTATTTTTGCCGCGAAGTTCTCTAGTTCCCGATTCTGCCGCATTTTAGATACGATTATAATGTATGGTTTTATTATATAGTGAAGATGTTACTGTGAACCAGTTCGTGACAATGAACCCTTTTGCCGATATAGGACGTTTAAAGTTCACGTTAGAGAACCTCTTCGAGGCCGCGATGATTTCGAGGTTGGCAAAAGAGCTTCATTTGCAGGGTGCTGCGGGCGAAGAGAAGTCTTGGCACGGATTGCGCATAACGAGAAGAGCGAACCTGGTTGAAATCCCGTCGAGTGCGCGGAGGAAAAATAGAATGAGAAAACTTGGGACCTTCTTGCTGATCGTCGTTACGGTCCTTGGTGCTTCCGGTGTAGGTTGGGCCCAAAACGTCGATTCTACTTCGGAGTCCGCAACAACGGATTCGATGGGGGCGTGGCGGTTTGGATATGTGCTTGGAAACTCCCTTGGAAGCAGCACTTTTATCGGGCGGCCTCAGTTAAGGCAGACTGTTCAAATTAGTACGAGCTATGGTTTGACTGATTTGGAGACCGTTTCAGCTACTCTTGGGGGACGAGGCGAATTCTTCACCCGAACGAATAGCAGCATGGATCGGCTTTTCGCTAGCGATTCTGTATTGTCGATTAGAACGTCTCGCATTCCGACTCTCGAGTTATCAGAGCTCGGCGATATCCGGTTCTCGTCTGATTTGTCACATTCTTTGCCCCTTAGCTCGGCGAGTCGAAAGGTGACGGGCAATTGGGGCACCACATCTGTGTCTGGGACCGCTTCTCATTCATTGGGTGGGGTGTCGACTTCTATAAGCACGTCTTTAAATTATACCTTTTATCGGTACACTCACCTTCGTTTTGAGAATAAAGAGGCCGGCGACCGAACCCAAGAAGGCTATACACTATTTCCCTTAAATCTTGGTCTCAATGTCGCTATGGGCTACTCGTTCGGTGAGCTGGGAACCCGAATTACCTATGGTTTTTTTAAGAGCCGTAGTTTTGAGAACAATGCCGGAAACGCTTATTGGCGAGATATTGCTTCGTTTT
This sequence comes from uncultured bacterium, assembly GCA_964013555.1. Taxonomy (GTDB): domain Bacteria; phylum Myxococcota; class XYA12-FULL-58-9; order XYA12-FULL-58-9; family JABJBS01; genus CAXGXL01. The sequence continues at coordinate 740 of CAXGXL010000802.1, read as the reverse complement.
CTCTAGCTGCTTTTTATTCGCTCACCTCTTACCTAACGCTTTCTGGGGGCTATCAATACGGGGCAGATCCCCTGGATGGTCAGGGAGAAATTCGAAACCCGTTTTGGAGCTTTTATGCCGATTACAATAATCGCTCGAGGATATTCTTAAACCTTTCGGGGGCGATTGCCCCGTTTTAATTCTACTAATTACTCAGGTCTGGATGCCGCAAGGAGGAGAAAACTATGAGATTCAGAAATACGGTCACGTTCATTGGCCTGTGCTTGATAGGAGCATCGCTATTTAGTGGGTGCGTCGAGCGCTTGGGGGATATCGACAAGACTCGTCCCAATGTTGTGACCAAGTCCACTCTAAGTGGTGACTGGTATTTTCGACAAATGGTTACGGATATACCTTATTTGGGCGCAGTAAGCGCACCTACCATTATTGGTTCGGCTACCGGGTTGTATCGAGTGCGATGGGAAATTGAGGAAAAATACCTTCTTGCCATCTCGCAAGACGAATTAAACCCGGGCAAGAATGACTACGACCCCGGTGAAGACCCTGAAGAGCAAATTGTAGGTAAGTTCGCAATTGTTTCGCATTTTGATGTCCGTCGTCAATTCGATGAGCAGACGGGTGAAGAAAATAACGTCATTTATGAGGATACCGGGTCTAAGAAATGGTACGAATTTTCTCAAATGCGAGTGGACTGGAGCCGCAACCTTGCCGGTAATTCTCTTAACTTTTCTTTGAGCCCT
>CAXGXL010000801.1:0-2111 GCA_964013555.1 uncultured bacterium | reverse complement strand
TGAGTCCCGGTGGCTAGGGCTCCGGCTACCGTCGCGTCATTGATGGTGGGCTTGTAGGCTAGGGTGAGACCCTTTTGAGCTAGGTGTTCAAAGAGCTGGCCGAGTTGCATTCCGCCGCTTACTCGGGCGATTCCACTTTTGGGATCGATTTTCGGTGCTTGGACCATTTTGCTAAGGTTGATGGCCGTTCCTGAGTCTTGAATGGCAACTGGGCTCCATGAGTGCATGGACCCTCGAACTACAACAGGTGTCTTGTTTTGAGTAACGGCGTTAGCGACTATATTTTGCAAGCTCGCAACTGATTCGGGGTACAAAAGGGTGTCAGCAGTAGAGAGTTGATTTCTCGCCCAATTAAGTTGGGTTGGTTTTTGAGAACCGCTCGTGGGTGCAAGCGCTTGGGAGTTGGAAGAAGCGGTCTGCGGGTTAGAGTACGGAGCCACAGAGGCGGCAGAGCTTGCGTGAATACGCATAAGGGTATCCTGTATTCTACTGGGCGGTATCGTACGCTGTTATTTATCGGTTAACTCGCTGAGATGTTTCGCGATTTAAAGTATTTAATCGATGTGCGATCTAGAGGATTTTTGGGGCGGATTAGGAGCCTCAAATAGACAAAGAGACAGCCCGGTGCGAAGGCCCCAAATAGCGATGGTTACGCCCTCATATTGGGGCACAAGTCGGTGTTAAGGAATACTCTAGGTGAAGGTGTGAAGATAGGAGGCTATTGTTGTTTATCTATAAACAACAAAGGTATCGACGCTTGACAATTCTTCGTCGGTAGCAACGAGGTTGGTGGCTATTGAATTGCTTGAAGCATCTAGAACACAACTCTTGCCAAATAACCCGGCAAGGCCACCTTTTTGCCAATGGGCTTTAACGGTCATGTTGTATACCAGGGATAAGTCGGGTGTTGCCTTCATAGAAACTTCTACGATAACCGAACCATTTGGTCCCTTGGTGAGCCCCTTACTTACATCTTCTTTTCCGCAGAGAGTTAGGATACCGCCCTTATAGGTCAAAGTTGATCCATTGTCGCTGACCAAAAAAGTATTCTCTTTCAAGTTTTGTACGGGAGGCAATTGCGATGCGTCAAAGGTTCCGAAAGACGTATGCAAATGGGTATTTAAGCTAGAGCCCTCTTCGCCGGCTATTGGAGCATATTTCTTATTGGATACGCCCTCGATGAAGATCTGAGGTACGATTCCATTGGGTTTGCGATAAAATTTTCCCTGGTACTGAGGAACGTAAATGAAATCCATGTTTTGGACTGTCGAGGGAAAGGTCGGCCCAGAGGGCTGTGCGAATTTGGAGCCTAAAATCCACAACGAAGATACCTTCGTCGAGATTCTACTGGCGAGGTAGCTTGCCTTAGCGAGATAGGCGGGCATGGCTGCCTTTTTATCGCTTTTAGGTGAAACTTGAGGTTCTTGTTGGGCGGCTTCGCGCATTTGGTTGCGCTCTATTGTGGCCGTAAGGTGTGCTGAATTAGTGGATATCATTATTATGCTCCCCATCTCATGTATTATGAGATTATTGCTATAGGAGCGTTATCGTGGCTTTCCGCGATAAGTTGCCATTTTTTGGTGCAGCAGCGTTGGGAATTTGCTTGGCTGAGTTAAGTGGCTAATATCCGGTTGTTTTTTTGGGTGCTTGGCTCCCTTTTCTGCGGCATACGAGAAGTTGGCTAGGTTGCCGAGAAAAAAGAACTTCATTTATTTATGGGGTGGCCGTGCCGGTATCCCATGACCTTTTAAGTATCGGATGAACGTGTGCTACGCTCTTATGGGGGCTTTTGGTTTTAGGCTGCGCTACGTCCGGTGGAGCTTAATATAAAAAGGCCCCAAGGCGATAAGAAGTCGAAAAAAAAAATGGAAAGGATGGGTTCGCAATGAATTTAGGACTCTTATGGGGCATGATTTTGGGAACCCTTGTTCTGAGCTCTCATAGTGTGGCCGCTAAGAAAGTAAATATTATGTTCGTGACGGTAGCGCAGCCAGGTGTCAAAGGCAACGCGTCATCCATTGCTCCGGCGATAAGTGAATTAATGAAAACGGTTGGAGATATTTATCGTCCGGCGGGTATTGAGTTTGTGGTCCAGCAACGACTTCTAGCAT
>CAXGXL010000800.1:0-2112 GCA_964013555.1 uncultured bacterium | reverse complement strand
TTCGATTCAAGTTAAAGGGTCTAGGATATTTTCAGGTGAACGAAGCCGTGCCGATGGCCGGTTGAGATCCTGAAGAATAGAATTGTTCACGGTCTTGATTGACCCTTTTATTCTAAGAATTTATCCTCAATGGATGGGGACAGGGGACAGAATAGGATTAAGCCAACGGGTACCACGAGTCAGGGTTGAGTTGAAAGTGGAGTATCGTCGGCTAGATACATTTTTCCAGGATTATACGAAGAATATTTCGAAAGGCGGAATGTTTATTAAGACGCAGTTCCCTTTGGAAATAGGAACGCGATGTCATTTTTCTTTGTGGATTCCCGGGCGCACTGAGCCGTTTCAGCTCGAGGGAGAAGTGATTTGGTCTAATGATGTAACCGGAGCTTGTGAGGCCGCTGAAGAATCTTCAGGAATGGGAATCAGATTTTGCTTTCCGTCTCGTAGAGAGAGAATTGAGTTTGAAGCGGAGGTCAAAGGATTGGTTCGACAAGAGTTTGGAGATGATTTTGTTGAGCAATTGGAGGATGTGTGGTGCGGTGACTAAATATCAAAAGCGTGGCGGGGCTTCTGACAAATTGGCACTTTTCAATACCTGGAAAAGCTCTTTGTAGGCTCTGTTTTTTTTCGTTGTATTTTGAGTCTTGGCAATCGTTCTACATAGTTGCCGGAGGTGTTGACGGTTCAGCGCTGGAGCATTTTGCAATAAGGCGCTAAGAGCGACGTCTCCATTATTCAACAAAGCGCCTCTCCACAATTCAGCATAACGTAATACGATGGCCTGATTTTCAGCCCCATGTTCAATTTGATGGGCAATGTGATTGGCTTCTTCGGTTGTAAGCTGCCTTAAGAACTTGGTGACAAGTCGAACTTGTCGGTTTCGCGCTTTACTTGGCTTGAGGGAGCGAGCTATTTCGATTGCGTCGAGCATTTCTTCTTCGAGGCCTAGATTGACCAATTCTTCCGGCTTTCGTTCGAGCATTTTCCATACGGCTGCTTCTAGGCGGGCTTCAAATTGGGTGGCTTCTCGACGAAGGCGTGCACTCTCACGCTCTGTAGGCGCATCTATGTCTTCGTCTTGCCAGTCTTCCCAGTTCATGAAGGTTTAGGTATGCGACTGGATATGGTCGGTGTCAAGTGCTTTGCTCATAAGAAGTTATAATAAAGCATTAGAGCTAAGGCTGGAGAGTATTCGCAGGAAGCCCTTTGAATGCGATTTTAGTTTCGGCTGAAATGCCGTGACGCTTGCAGAATCCGCCGTTGACTTCGATGACTAAAGAACTAGGAAATTCTACTCGTCGCGGTACCAGACTTAGGGGCTCTGCATTATGAACGATTCCGACAATCCTGCCCTTAGAGTTAACAAAGATCATATCCAGTGGAATAAATGTATTTTTCATCCAAAACGATTGGATGGATTCTTGTGGCGCAATGAATACCATTCCTCGGTTTTGTGCGAGTTTAGTCCGGTCCATCAGGCCACGGGCTCGGTCTTCTGGAGTGATGGCGAGTTCTGCTTGGATAGAAATCGTGTTTCCGGATGACTCAAAGTAGACCGTAGCTTCCCCGGGCGAAGGTGGCGATTCGTTTGCTGTGACCGATGTGGTATGACATTGGGCTAGGAAGAAAATAGAACAAACGAATACAAGGCTGCGGTGGTGGGTATTCATTGAAAGTAATCCTGTCGGCTGGTGCAGATACCTATTTGTTGAACAGAACCGATTGGCCAAATACCTCCATCTGTGGGAGATTGGCACACATAGTCGGCGTCCGAGCAAGCACCGGTGGCGGTCGTTGTATTTTCTAGACAAGCACAAGGAAGCTCTTCTTTGGGAAGGCAGGTGTAGCGGTGGGTTTCGCACCCTGGATTTGCGAGGCATTCATCAAAGCACCCATAGGCGATGCAGTCTACGGCTCCAAGTGCTCCGCAATCAGAGTTTCGAGTGCAGTTCTCCCGGCGTACACAATAGCTGGTTCCAGCAAGGGGACCGATTTCCTGTATTTCTTGGCACCAATATCCCGGACCACACCCGTCGCTAACGCACTTTCCCGCGCTACAATATTGGGGGGCTGGACAGTCTTGGTGGGTTATGCAGGCTGACGATCCTTCGG
>CAXGXL010000799.1:0-2112 GCA_964013555.1 uncultured bacterium | reverse complement strand
AACGTCAGGGCAATCACCAAGGCCCCTCCGCAAAGCGTCAGTGCCTTTTTGTGACCCAGAAAGTATTTTATGAGCACGTCACTGCTCCTTGATGACGCTAGCAAAACGGCTGGAAATCCCTTGCAAAAGCCCCTGCAATTAGCGGGATCTATTAATCAAACGCCCCAAGGTACCAACCGGAAAAGAAAAACAAAAACGTAAGAATCACGAACGCGGTATAGGGCACAATCACCCAAAGCTTTAATGAACGAGGTAACGGCTCCTCCTCGTCACCCATTCGGGATTCGATACGAGCCCCTATACGCGGAAACTTCCGGAATACGAAAAAAGCATAGACATGCGAAACCCTCATCCAGCGACCAATAGGACCATTACCCCAGATACTGCGAATTCCATCCAATTGCTTACCGGGCGTTGCAATCCTCCGCTCGACTTCCTCGGTTTTGCGAAAAAACAGCGTGACCATCAGAAACATCAAAAGAACACCAAGGAGCATACAAGCTGCCCCTATGATTGCCGCTAAGTCAGCCAAGAACTCTTCAGTCATGGACAACCTCTCTCAGCTTTGCTCCAATAGTCTCACCACCTACTCCGCCACCTGCTGCACCGAGCCCACCCGTTCATCGCAACGTTCAAAGTTGAGGAGTCGTCTTTAGGAATGACATTCGAGGGAACTAGGGATGACTGGGCTGGACGAAATTAACCGGTGATCCGATAGGCCGCAACCCGGCACACTACTCCTCCTTGAGGACGTCAACAATGCCGGCAGATGCTCCTCACAAGAGCAAACCGACAATTAACAACACTGCAAAGCAACCATACAAAAGTAATGGAGGCACTACCGCCCACAAGGTCATTCGCAAAGGTAATTGTGTGGATACATCACCAATTTTCGCCGCTGACCGATTAAGCCGGCTCGAGGGTACTGATCGAAGAACAAGAAACGTAAATACATAGCCGCTTCTCATTAATCGGCCTAGAGGGTCATTACCCCAGATTTTCCGGTGTTCCAGTGCAGACGTTCCGGGGCGCGAAATTCTTTCTTCGATTCTCGACACTCGAGAGAAGGCCAAGGTGAGCATGATGCATAGTGAAACCAATCCCAAACCGAGCGCTCCAACCCCGATGAATGCAGCGATTATCTGGAGCGTGTCAGTCATAGCTTGCCACTCCCAAAGTACTTCAACGAAACATTTTGCCAATTGCTCAATGAATTCTCTATGGGCGCCTTCAGACTACTAGTGCTATCCACTAATCAAACGCTCCGATATACCAACCTGAAAAGAAAAACAGAAACATGAGAACCGCATACACTGTGAAAGGCACAACAATCCACAGTTTCAATGAGAGGGGCAAGGGTTCTTTCTCATCCCCCATTCTCGATTTAATTCGAGGCCCTATTCTTGGAATGTGTCGAAAAACCACAAAAGCATATACGTACATCACCCTCATCCAACGACCGATAGGTCCGTTTCCCCAAATGCTTCGAGCCTCATCCAACTGCTTACCCGGTGTCGCTACTCGACGCTCCACCTCCGCTGTTTTTCGGAAAAGCAACGTAACCATAAGCAAAAGCAAAATGAAGCCAATACCTAAAGAGAGCGCGCCTAAAATTACCACCAAATCTGTCATTTGGCCCTCATTCATGAATCATCTCCCTGACCTTCTCGCCAAGAGCCTCACCGACCTTACCTCCGTAATTTCCGCCCACAGCGGCACCTACACCGCCGACAATCACTGCGCAGGCTATTCCTCCAATACCTGCAGAAGTGACCCCAAAGGCTAAGCAACCATATGAAGCACCGGCTCCGAGAGCGCCGCCACTCATCGAGCCTACGAGCTTACCGCCCTCCTGATACGAAACGGCCTGACACGCTTGATCATCACCTGCAGTGCAGGCCTCACGAATTTCCAGCGCAGAAAGAGATACATCCAAAGTGATCCCTAAATATCCCACATTGCGGGCATACTTTGCCCCTTTAGCCACCCGCTCATAGTGCGTAGCGTACCCAGGTATGTCACCCACCCCAGCCTTATTCCAGTGATTAACAATACTCTTCGACGACAACCCCAGCGCTCGTTTCAGCTTGGCATCGTCATCCAGCGACATTC
>CAXGXL010000798.1:0-2114 GCA_964013555.1 uncultured bacterium | reverse complement strand
GCGAGGCAGGAACAATTTATTCGATTGGGAGGATTGACGGGGGGATTGTTTGTGAGTGTTGCTTAGGGGTTTTGGAGGATGCGGATTTGTCGTAGGCGTCCGACTCTCAGTCGATACACGGGGCGCCTGCATGCCGTCTTCCTGTTTGGTACCGGTATTCTCACTGGCTTTGTCCTTTGCCACGACATTTCCTGCCATAGCGCCTGGTGATGTAGACCTAGGATGTGGAGAAACATTTGATATTTTCATGATTATTGCCTTGGAGTGTTCGCTTTGGATTCTTCAGCTTAAATCCGTTGGAGTTAGTAGCAAGACGTAAGCTAGTGAGAGAATAACGGTTTCGATGCGTCGAACATTTCGGAGTACGTTCATTTGAAATGCGAGCCTTGGAAGAAAACACTACGCTTGCATTATTGCCTCGGCGAACGCTGAGGGTTTTTGCATCTCAGGATTACTTGGGCGCTGCGGTGCTAAGAGCTGACCCTTGTCTATTTTATCACGCAGTACCGGCTCCAGAAGATTTTGGTGCTCATCCCAGCTCTCCCCCATTTCCACCACGAAACGGTAAAAGCTATCCACAACTTTCTGCTCTCGCGCATTAGAGAAACCAAAGAGGCAGCCGCTTGATTCGTCCCAATCGCACTTTTCAATGGTCGGCTCTTCGTAACGAATGAAGCCCTCAAGAGATTTGAGCATCTCAATTCTCTTGAGGAGCAAGCGAGCAAGCTGAACAAAGTGATTTACATCTCTTTGGGGGCCGGGGGCCCGAAACTCAACTGTACGAGCATGTGCAGGCGTGTCTTTGGTTGCGTGGGCAACGCTTGCTTGTTGGTATTTAGGACCGGGAGATGATTTGGGGTCCAAGGAACGATAGAAAACCGCCTTATTTAACACTGAACTAAGTTCCTCCAAGGAGAGATCTTGCTTCGACTTCGAAAGAACCTTGATTATTTCGTTAAAACTCTCGCGCTGACTATCACTTTGTACAGCTAGAGGCGCGGCGTTTCGTGGGTAATTCCCTAAAGCGCCAGTCGCAAGGTACGGGTTGTTTTGTTGATCAATCTCAAAATTCATCAAATGATGGGAATCATCGAACGTAGAGTGAAGCCCAAAATGAATATGCCCGCCGCCCATTCGAAAAGGAATAGAATGGCGTCCATCGCTCTCTGAGTCTGGCTTGAGCTCAAGACTCTTGGCACCGTCAAAGAGCAAACGTTGAATCGTAGGGCCGTGCTTTTCGTACTCAGCCAGAGTCATCGGTTTCATCTGAGTCTCGACCACCGAAGGATCGGTATCAACATTAATCCAAAAACCATCAGGGTGAGTTATATTATATGACTTGGCGCCATACTTATTAATTTCTTCTCGAACTGTACATGGCGGACAATTCTCTAAGATATTAGACGCCAAAGCCTCCTGAGCTTCTTCCGTTGCAGGGTTTCGAACAATATTGCCCGGTAAATCGTGCTCTCGATTGCCTAACCCTTTTCTAAAAAACGTAAATTCACTGCCAAGAGTTGCGGTGGTTAAGAGACTCGGAGCGGGCGGAAGTACACAGGAAACCGAATTTGAGGTGTTTGACCAGGATGGTATTGGCGATGCAACAGCGTGAGTTCCACTTTCAGTATAATTCAAATCAAAAGACGGCTGATACGAATGTGCATTCGTCGAGGGGCTTGTACCAACCTGAGGGCAGCCGCCTTGGGTTATATGAGCCGTGAAAAGGAGGGCCCACAAAAAAAGCCCTGTCTTCGTATTGAGGCGCAATTGACCGCATGCATATCCCAAAAATTGTTCTTGGGTAGCGTTGGGATTAACTCGAGCCCACTCTTGAGCCATTTGCTTAGCGTTGTAAGTACCTATTTGCCTTCGATAGTTCGCGATATGAGTCGAATTACATAGTTGTCGAGAAACGCGTTTTGACATGGGCACCTTCTTGGACTGAAGTTATTGATTCGTTTTCCGTTTCCCTTCTCGCTGGCGGCGATGGGGTACGAAGGGTTATCGAGGCCCCAGCTTCCCCCGTTGCGAAAAAATCGTGTCGAGGCAAGGTTCTCGAGAGAAGTCATAAGCACTAGCCCGATTCCCCTGCCTAGCCGAACCTAAATTACTTT
>CAXGXL010000797.1:0-2120 GCA_964013555.1 uncultured bacterium | reverse complement strand
CAGCTGCTTGTGGCAACTGGAGCGGATAACCTACCCCATCAACTTCGCCAGCCAATTCCTTCTCATCCCCCGGCCCCCACCGGCGATTTCATCCTTGTCCGAATTCACAAGGTCATCTTACCGAGAAACGCCGGAAACCAAAGATGATTATTCTTCGCCAATTGCTCTTGGGGAACGCACTGCCGATGAAAACCCCTCCCCCATTCGTCTTGGGGAATCAACTAAAGCTACCCCTCGAGGCCTATCTGTGACCTGGTATTCGACATTGCTCCACTCCACCTTCTTCTTGAAGACAGTAGCCAAGGTTGCCCACCCATCCACAAGCTGTCCCAATAACAAAGCACGTCCCCATCCCCACAGAGATCTCGGCGGCCGCTGCTGCGCAATTGCCTCGATCCATACCAAAAGGCAGATGCAACCCAATTCATATATAATCAAAGAAATCCAGGTCTGCTGGATTACGCCCAGTATTACAAGCGAAGTAGTACCAATTCCATGCAAGGCCACCCATGGCCAAGCAGCATGGTGAAGACGTGCGGTGAGCAGCTGACGTGAAATCCAAGACGATAGCTCCGAGAGTTCTATGCCATCATCCCGATCCACCACCAACAACTCGGGCCTAAAGACGTACCGAAGCCCCAACTGGCGCAGGGGTTCGATTAATCCCGTATCCTCGCAAAACCCATGTTTCAGCGAGGCTTTCCAAGCCCCTGCCTCAATGACCTCGCGCCGCACCGCTAACGACCCACCCCAAGGAATACCAAAGAGAGTCATAAGCACCAAGGCACCTGCATTCCATACGGCTCTAGTCCAGCCCATTAATGTGTCACGTTCAGGAACAAACCAACGATTTCCCGAAACTGCTCCCACCTTAGGCTGTGAGCATGCCTGAACAAGCTGAGATAGCCACTGTGGATGAACAACCGCGTCTGCATCAACCAATGCAACCACAGCCGACTCGTCGTTTAAGTTGTCAAAAGCTTGCAAAAGTGATGCACACTTCAGCGACCCCCTCGCTGGCCGTTCTGAAAGAGAATGAAGATGAAGATCCGTCCAAGTAGGCTTGAAGCACTCATGCGAAGCACGGTCATCAATAAATCTCTCGATGATTTTCCACGATGGGTCGTGAATCGAGTCAATAACAACCTGCAGTCGCCATTCGCCAGGGTATTGCTGATTGGCGATAGACTCCAACATCGTCTTAAGGCTCTGGTCAGCACCGCGTAAACACAAAACGACCTCGGCCGAAGGCCAGCCCCCTTTCGGCACCTCTTCCCAGGTCAATTGTTCAAGACGACGGCGCCTAACCTGCCAAGCAAAAATTGCGACCAATAACACTTGGATAGCAAGTGCCAACAAAAGTGCTAAAGATACCCAACTAGTCATAGGCATTTCCCCCAAGAGCCCCGAAGAAAAGAGCGAGTCTCCAACTCAAGCAATTTCCCAAACCTAGGCCTACCCACATTCAAATTCCCAAATCCGCTGCGAACTCCCTAAGGAAGAGGCCAGTCAATAAGGACCAACGAGGATGACGCCAACGGAACACACCGCCACTAACCCAAAAAGCCACCGTAACAAGGACCTCCCAAAAACTGCAACCGGTGCTAACAAATCGAGTCCCCATCCTCGCTGCTCTGCAACCTTTTCTCGAACCACTCACCTTAGAGCAAGTCTTCCTAAGTGCCTTAGCCCATCCAGGGGTACGCTCTTACCACAGGTAACTTATAGACAGTATTATATTCGCGGGCAATAGGTCCCAAAAATCAGGAGTCTACACTGGGCTGAGGGCGAGGTAAGTCGTTCTCTTTGCTGCCCTAGGGATATCCTTTTCGCCACCTAACTTGACACCGAACAAAAACAGCGCGACATAAAAACGAAATAAAAGCTTGGGAAACCACCGGCCTCAATAGCGAAACGGCCAAGCCATAAAATAACGCTTGATTCGCAACCAAATTCCCAAAAGGCCAAACGGTTCGAAAACGAGAAAAATACACAAAAGAGGAAAAAAGAGAAAAACCGCCTGGTGTTCTGAAGTAAACCCTGAAGGAAAGGGCAACGAGGCTCCGACGCTTTCAGCCAAAGGCTGCACCACCGTATAAACAAGTGCTCCCCAAACCGCG
>CAXGXL010000796.1:0-2120 GCA_964013555.1 uncultured bacterium | reverse complement strand
GAGGTAGTGACTACCCACCGTACAGAGCAAGCAATGACTCTTGAGTTTCAGTCAGATTCTGGTGAAACCCATAGTCAGATCTTTGGCCGTGTTGTTTTTGCAATCCAGCCACACCACGTAGGCAAGGTTCTGGCGGAACATGCTTCAACGGAGGAGAAAGAGGTTCTATCTGCATTTCAACACACTCGTGGTTCGGTTGTGATTCACCGCGACCGTTCATGGATGCCCCAAGAGAGGTCGCAGTGGAAGCTTTTCAATATTCGCTTATTTAGGAGGGGGGATGTTTGGCCGCGGCGGGAAGAAACGGTTCCTATCACGATAAATAAGACGTGCACGCAGGACAAGAAGACAGCCATCTTTGCTACTTATGACTACGCCAATGAGGCAGAAGCTGATTTTGGGGGAGAGGTCGAGCGTTATGAGTTCGAGCATGGTGTTGTTAGTGTCGACACTCAACGGCAGCGGCAAAGGTTGGCGAAAATACAAGGAAAGTGTGCAACCTATTTTTGTGGTAGCTGGACTCGAGGGTTGACTCTTCATGAAGATGCACTGGTTAGTGGTTTTGAAGCAGCCAATGCAATTATGGGTCCGGTTCGTGGCTACCATATTCTAGAGCCTCCGGTGCCCATGCCCACACCTTTTGAGGCCTGGAGTCCTCCTAAGAAGGAGTTCGATAGCACAATTGGCTGGGAGACTCGGGGGCAAGCGCGGGTGGAACTGCAGTCTATGCTGCAAGTGGTAACTGGCGAAGATATCCTAGCTTTTGACGAAGCTTCGAGCCTTCGGGGGCTTGGTCTTTCATCTCTGCATCTTGCGAGCTGGGCCAGTCTCATCAACGAGAGCCTTGCCCCATCAGGGGAGGTTCTGGAAATCTCTCATCTATTTGAGATCGAAACCGTTGGTGAGTTGATTGACCACCTGTTGGGCGAGGGTAGAGCGCCTCCAGACTTGATTGGGGGGGAAAGCCATAACGTGGACACACGCTCGAAAGATGGGACCGACCGGAGCTTGAAGACTATTACGAAAATCATAGACAGCTTAACTGGGTCGGTGCATCCAGTGGCTTATCCACAAGAGAGCATTTTACTCGCTCATTTTCTGGCGGGTAAGGCAGCGGGAGACTGGAATGTCCAGCTAGGTCAGTGGCTTCATGGACCGCTCTCGGTGGAGGATCTCAAGAGGAGTCTGGATATAATTGGGCAACGTCATTCTGCTTTGCGAACGATTTTTCACGGTAGGGCTGACGGTACCTTTGGCCAGGTTGTATTGTCTGAACTGCCGGAGGAGTACTGGCAATTTAGGGTTGTTAGTAGTGTGGCCGAGGCCGAAAGCTGTGCGAGGCAGATTTGCAGGCAGCCCATGCGGGTTCGGTCTGAGGTCTTTCGTGCGCACTTATACCGGGTGTCGAGTAATGAGCATCTGCTGGTGCTTGTTGCGCACCATGCGGTTGTCGATGGATGGTCTGTGGGGATTTTGTTTCGTGAACTTCAAGAACTTTACAGACGTTTTGAGGAAGGTGAAGAGTGTGCTCTTGAAACAATTGCTCAACCCGAATTTCAGCTGGTGGATTTTTCTCATTGGCAGCGAAAGCTTTATGCCAAAAGAGACCGTCGCGAGGTGAACTATCGGCGCCGGTTACTTGGTGATGACTGGCCAGATTTTAAACCTCCCCTAGTTGTAGACAGAGCGGTTGGAGGCAAGGTCTCGGCTCACACAGTGTCGGTGTTTTTGTCAGTACAAAGAGTGCGGGGCTTAAAGCGCCTCAGTCACCTCGCAGGAACCTCCCTGAATGTTGTTCTCTTGACCGCTTACGCCACGTTTCTGGCTCGCCTCAGTAAACAAAGAGCGGTTATGGTGAGGTTTCCTCATGCGGCGAGGCCTCATGGGACAGAGGCAACCATTGGTTGCTTTGCGGATGCATTGGTTTTGAGAGTGGATGTAGCAAACGATATTAGCTTTTTGGAGACTACAAAAAAAGTTCACACGGCATTTTATTCGGCTCTTGAAAACCCTGTGCCGTTTGCAATGCTTCCTGAACTGCTTGAAGTGGGGGAAGATGTGCTGCCATCTCTAAATAGGGTGGTGTTGAATTTGGAGCAAAGCATTTCTTTTGTGAATAT
>CAXGXL010000795.1:0-2121 GCA_964013555.1 uncultured bacterium | reverse complement strand
CGGAGACCTCCTTTGTGTGCAAGAAAAATATGCTGCCACTAAAGAGGTTGTTCGGGGTGGCTGGAAACACGTCTCGACGATTCGTCAAGTAAAGGCAAATGCGAAGGCCATTATTGATGCTTTGATATTGGGCTCGCTTCAACCAGGTGAAGAGCGGAATGAAGTTAAGATGCAAATGCTTAAACGGATATTGACTAGAATCATGAGTACCAAAGGAGAGGACGAGCTACCTAAATGGTATCACGCTACCAGCTTGTCCGGGCTCAACGGTATTTTTCAGCAGAATGCACTCAAGGGGGCTCAACCCGAATTGCTTGTGCCCGGAGTTTGGTTTTCACGTAGGCCGGAGATGGACCGCCATCAAGGGGAGGCAGAGAACTACGGCGACTTGGCGATAGCCTTTTCATCAACACTTGAGAGCTTGGACTGCCGGAAGCATGAAAGTAAATCAGCTAAGGCGGTTCATTTACTCATGCAAAAGAGCCTTCCGGACCAATACGATTTGCTTTATGGACAACCTACAATCATGAAATCAGGTGACACTCAGGGGCAGGGGCAAGGTATAGCTTGGTTGGCTCACCTGTGTGATGTTCCGCTGAATTCTCAAAAGAGTGCGTTCCCAAAGATCGTTCCGAACCGTTTAATATATAAGAAGACAGCACCTGGTGCTGACCGGTACCGTGGCTGGGGATTTCTCCCTGAACAAGTTATTAGTTATAGCGAGGCTTCCATGGAGATGGTAATTCTCACTTTGGCTCGAATTTATAGCGCTGACTATGCCAAGGTTTGGCTTGAATATGGTTATGCCTTACCGAATGAAATTAGAGATAGTGATGGATTTGTGATCTTAACGGAGCAGGATGAGTGGGCACGTGCTTTAGATACCCAATTTGGGCGAGATACACTATCAAAAGAGGTCCTTATTCCAGGTGATCCTCGGCGAGAAGAATTGGGTACAATGAGACATAAACCCCGTAAAGCGTCTCAATGGCGGAGTCAAATCTCCGACGGTGCGGGGATTTTCTTTCCTGGCAAACACCGAAAGGGAGCTGAGTGTCCCTAGGTTTGGTAGTTGGTTATTACCAGCACCGGACTCGGCCATCCGCGATCTGATTTTCATAATCTAGCGCTAACCTTAAAAGGAGCTCCTTTTAGGTTCAGCGCATCAAGGCGGACATTGTTTGGTTTGCTTCAACGAGTCGCCGAGAAATTATTTTAGCTAGGCTAATGTGAAAATCAGCTGCGAGCTGCGGGCTGCTTTGACGCATTCTTTGAAGGTCTTCGGATCGCATTCTATAAAAGCTGGTCTGGGTTTCGGTGGTGACCGATGCTGAACGTTTCAACCCCAAATAGAACCCAATCTCACCTACCACTGTACCAGCTTGCATTGACTTGAGTCGCTTGACTTCCCCGTTCGGCAACTCAAGGGTCGCAGTTATCAACCCGGAGATAATAAAATAGAGTTCGTTGGAGTGGTCTCCTTGGGTTATCAAATGAACCCCTGGTTCAACAGTTTCTTTTTCGAGAAAAAATGACAGTTCGTCAATTTGGGCGTCGGTCATCGCCAGGTTATCGAGTGGATGATCCGAGCTAGTATCTTTCAACGACTCTAATGAATTACTCTGGCCAATAATCTCATTCTCACACCACTCGACTGCATGATCCATATCCCCAAATGTCCGGTAGAAGTTATCTTCATTGCCAAAGCCCGAGAGCGCGAGTTGATTTTGTTGGTTCGGCTTTAAATCGGAAAATATGAGGTGTATGCCCTGGCTTGACGTAAATTGTCGAAGCTTATTAAAGCAGAGCATTACAGAAGAGTCCAAGCCGATTACTGCTCGAAAATCGAGTACAACGTATCGAATAGGGCGCCCCTTGGTTTCGAGGGCGGCATCCTTTATTTTTTCCAGGAGCTGATAGGCTGTGCCAAAAAATAGATAGCCTTGGAGCTGCAAAATCATTAACTCAGTGCCACGTTCGGTGAGGAGCTTTAAGTTTTTTCGAGAACGCTCAACTTGGGAATGGTAATTTTCGCCACTTAAGTGATGCTTTACCACATCTATTCTACTATAATTGACAACGAACAAGATAGTGGCTGCCAAAACTCCTAGACCGACGCCT
>CAXGXL010000794.1:0-2136 GCA_964013555.1 uncultured bacterium | reverse complement strand
TCTCGTCAAAGACAATCGCCCCAATAAAACGAAATATTACTGCATTCGGCGATAACGCATATCAATGGCAGTAAGTTCTTGAACACCGACATCCCCCAAGGGATCGCGCCTCGGCGAGTCTAACCATTCTTGCAAAATCTCAATTGCCCGTGCCGGAGTCATCAATCGATTAGAAAGCACTAGAACATTGGCGTGATTCCAAACCCTGGCACCGCGCGCAGTTTCCGGATCGCAGCACAACGCAGCACGTATTCCAGGTACTTTGTTGGCAGCCATACTAACCCCAGTCCCTGTCCAACAAAAGAACACTCCCTCCTCACAATCCCCACAGGCAATTGCTTCTGCTGCAGCTCTAGCTACTAGAGGCCAAGACTCCTCATCACCACTCTTAAAACTACCGAAACAAACAACCTCATGTCCCTCTTTTTCAAGCTTAGCTACCACCTCATTATGGAAAGCATACGGCTCGTCACTACACACGGCAATTCGCATCCTATCTCCTACTTTTGGATTCGGTTACAGCTCTATACCATAAGCCGCAATGTATGGGAGCACAATCGTCTCAATGCAGCTAAACGCTAGACAGCCTAAAGCTAGTATGCTTTGGACATTCCATGTTTAAGACTTTTGCTGTTTTTCCACCAGGGCTAGAAGAAGTCATGGGTCGCGAGCTTGAAGCCATGGGCCTCCCAAGCGGAACAGAACAAAGCGGCGGTATTGAGGTTCAAGCTAATTTTGAAGAATTAATGCGTGCCAACCTCTGGTCACGAGTTGCCACTCGCTTTTTGATTCGAATTTCCGAATTTCCCGCAAATCATCTCTCGCAATTGGAGAAAGCCAGTCGCAAAATCGATTGGAAAGCGTTTATTCCTCCCAATTCAACATTGCGAATAAAAGTAACCTGCCGAAAATCAAGAATCTATCACAGTGGTGCGGCAGCAGAACGTATTGTCAAGGGGATCGAGCGGGCAGTTCCCACGGCCTGTCTTGCCAATCCTGCCGAACAAGCCACTCAGTCTGTCTTGCTTCGCATCGAGAATAATTTTTGTACCCTTAGCCTCGACGCTGCCGGCGCCCCTCTCTACCAACGGGGCTATAAGGAAAGCTCTGTTGCAGCCCCTCTTCGAGAAAATCTAGCTGCGGCTTTTTTGCATCTATGTAACTGGAGTGCAAACGCCCCACTAGTAGATCCCATGGCCGGCTCAGGAACTATTCCAATCGAAGCGGCGCTTCTCGCGGGCAATAGAGCCCCCGGGCTACACGAAGATTTTGCTTTTCTCAAGTGGCCTTGTACTCCGCAAGCAACGTGGGAAAAGCTGATTGAAGAAGCCAAAGACGTCGCCATACCGATCGAGGCTCCCATTTTCGCCTCAGACAGAGACGAGAAAGCCATCCAAGCAATCAGCATTAATGCCCAAAACGCAGGCGTTCGCGATGCCATTGAAATTGTGCAACGCCCATTCACCCAAACTGCCCAGTGTTTACCCCAGGCGCCAGGCCTCATTCTCTTCAACCCCCCTTATGGCCAAAGAATTGGCAAGCGCTCCCCCCTGCGCTCTCTTTTCACTTCCCTTCGAAATACCATTTCAACCGCCTTTGAGCCTTGGGACGTAGGAATGATCTCCCCCAAAAGTACCCTTTCGGATATCGTAGAACCAATTCTCAAGCCCTGCAGCCCCCCCATCTTCCACGGAGGAATTCGAATTTATCTCTTCGGAAAATCAAGTTCTGGAATCAACAAGAGCGAAGTAGTAGAATAGCACAAGAATGAAAACGCAATCTTCCACATTTCCTGCTATCCCGTCGGTCAACCTCCCCTTGAAAATTAGCCTACTTGAAAAACTTCGGATGCTAAGAGAAGACCTTCGTTCCAACCCCTTAGCAAACCCCATAGAGTTACTAGCGCTCGAGGTGTCCAAGAAAATCGGCGAAGACAAACTAGAACTCGAAACCGTCGACCAGCTCGTTCAAGAATTGATGGGCAGAACCTTCTTCCTTAGAGCTCAGCGACTCCATTCCTATGTAGGGGAAACAACATTGGAGTCTAATCAAAAACGAATTCAAGACTGCATCCGAGGATTAACAACAAAAAACGGAGCACCCGTTTCTTTTGAGAACTTTCGAAAAATCGTTGAA
>CAXGXL010000793.1:0-2152 GCA_964013555.1 uncultured bacterium | reverse complement strand
ACTGCGAAACGGAGCCAACAATAGCATCCTAGCAAGTTGGCTGCGCGTCCTCTCCGAAGAACCCACAACTACGGGAACCTTAATTTTCTCTCAGTGGAAAAACGGCTACTGGACGGAAGCTATAACTTCCATCGGACTTGAACTGTGGGCCATTAAGTCACTCTTAGTAGAGTTGGACTCAAGCTTTAAACCAACAATCTTATGGCAATCGCCCCAAGCACTCCATATCAAAACATGGAGTGGGAGTGAATGGACTGACTTTCCCAACCTTCCGTTCAGTAGTAACTACACATCGTTTGCCCTCGGTCTCAATGGTAATGAAGATCCAGTAGTTGGTCTCGTTGAATCGGGAGAATGTTCTCAAATAAAGCTCTACGAGTGGTCCAACGATAGATGGAATTCTATTCCAAGCCCGGTAGATGATTGCATAATGGGTGAGGTCGCAATCTCAGCGGATGAAAGCGGACTCTCCGTGCTTCTCCAGACCCCTAAGGGAGTCTCGGCTCATCAATGGAGCGATGAATGGAGCCGCCTGGGAAGCTCAACTGTACACCCTCCCGTTTTACGACATGCTGCTCATCCTGAGATCTCTGCCCAAATGCATTTAAATCGACCGAGGCTGGTCCGAGATAGTTATGGGGTACTCAAGGCCATCTTCGGTAAAAGAGGCAAAATCACCGCCTTCGAATTCATCTCCGGTCAATGGCACCCCATCGGCCTTGGCGAGATTAATTTCCGGCAAGAACAAGCCACGGCCCGGCCCGTAGCTCTGGGCTTCAATTCGCCGGGGCATGCTTACGGTATCTTCACAGATTTATCCCCGCAAGAAATCAATGGGTCGAGCACCCGAACCTATTTTCGATTCAAAGCCGAGGACGATTGGAAATTCACAACTCCGCTTAATAACGGCACCTTCCTTGATGGTTTGGTCACTCCAGAGGGCGCGGTACTGGCGGCTCTTTTGACCCCCGAAAATACGCTTGTAGTTCAACGATACAACCCCGCTGCCCCAATTGAGTATCCTCCATCTCCCGATTTCGGGAATTCAACTTGTGGGCCCTTTGACGGAGAGCCTGACGATTCCAATAGCGATTTCCCCAAAACACTCACACAAACAGGTTGCTACTTGGACGTTCAAGCAGTTACTCCGGCGGCGGGAGCTATCGCATATGCACCAACCTCAACGCTCTGGACCGATGCGGCCATCAAGAGACGATACGTGTTTCTTCCCACCGCTGATAGTCAAATTGAATACCGAGATCTAGACAGCTGGGTATTCCCCGTTGGCACCATCATTATGAAGGAATTCTTGGTCCACTCCAATATGAAAGACCCACGCTCAGCACTGATTCCCATGGAAACAAGATTCTTAGTACGTAAAGACTCAACGACATGGAAAGGGTACAGCTACCAATGGAACCCTCTGGGCACCGACGGTCTTCTTCGGGCTGACCAGAGCGGAACGGTAGAATGGACAGTCACCAATTCACCTGGTTCCAATGCCACAACCCATGAACATTTTTACCCGAGTCGCAGCGAGTGCTTTCAATGCCATGACGGCATCGACGCGGACAAAGTCGCATTGGGACTCAAAACGGCTCAACTCAATAGCTGGCATCCACAATCTGGCAGCTCAGAAAATCAACTGAGTTTTCTCCACCGCAATAATCTGATCAATCAATTTCCCACCTCTGCAGCGCTTATCCCTTCGAGCACTCCGAGTCCTTACAACTCAGCACAATCCATAGACACGAGAATAAAAAGTTACCTGCATGGAAACTGCTCCCATTGTCACTTCGATACTCAGGGCACTTGTGGCGACCATCGTTTCGATACTCCACTCTCTGAATCAGGAATTTGCAACCAAGTTGAGCCTGGGCATCCTGCAAATTCACCCCTCTATTCACGCTCTACAATAACCGAGTTCGGGATGCCGCCTCTGGGTAGGCTACGAATAGACCCTCAATTAGAAGCTCTCTTTAGTGCCTGGATCTCACAACTAGAAACGTGTGAATAGGGCTGCTAATACTCAATTTTATCTTCGAGTTTAGTCCATTCATCAAATGTTTCTATCGCTTCATCTCGTAACAACTGTAGAGAAGGTATCTTGCGAGACTGCAAGTCTAAAGAAATCTCCCTGTACAAAAATTCG
>CAXGXL010000792.1:0-2155 GCA_964013555.1 uncultured bacterium | reverse complement strand
TCGAAGCGACCGACAAAGAAATGCTACAAAAAGCGAGTTGTGCTGGGGTGATTTCCCCAGGAACCGAAGAGGCCGCAATGCGTCTGAAACATTGCGCTCAACCCCACTGGTTTACCCTTGAGCCTCAAAGAGCCCAATTCGAACGAATATCCTCACTCAAGGCTGATGATTAGGTAAGCCGAGAAAAGACTGCCAATAGTCTAGGCGGCATGCAAATAGGATTCCTCAAATTAAACCGAACGTATCATCGCTGTGGGCTACTAGAATCGAGACAAATCGTAAATGGCCCGTTATTGGACAATTCCACGGTCATCATCTTGCCGAATATCCCGCTTTGCGTATGTACCCCCAATCTCTTCAAGGCACTTACGAAATATTGACACAACCGGTGTGCATGTTCTGGAGCTCCCGCGTCACCGAAATAAGGCCGACGTCCCCTGGAGCAATCGGCGAAGAGCGTAAATTGACTAACCACAAGAGCCCCTCCCTTTATATCCAAAAGCGAGAGATTGGCCTTGCCTTGGTCATCCTCGAAAATCCTTAGATTAGCGATTTTTTGAGCCATGGACTCAATCAGCGACTCGGTATCTTCAGAAGCAACTCCAATGAGCAAAACCAAACCGGCCCCAACTTCACCCACAACCTCGCCATCAACCAGAACCCGCCCCCAGTTCACCCGCTGGGCTACAATCTTCATGTTCAGTCTCCCTAAGATCGGCTTCGACATCCTTTCACGGAAGTCTTACGGTACGTTTTACGGCCTCCCCCTCAGAAATCTCAACCACAATCTTCCGCTTTTGTCCTTTCGGTCCATATGTAAGAAGTAACTCATGGGTTCCTGGTAACACAGAAACATCAGTCAAGGGTGTAGTTCCTAATACCTTTCCGTTGAGAGCAACTGTGGCCCACCCATTGGTCGTTCGCAAGAACAACTTACCATTTTTCCTAGGGCGGTTTATACGCGAGCGAGAAACAATTTTCTTTTTCTGGGTTCGGGGTCTCTTTTCTAACCCAAATTCCGCCCCAGATTGCTGCGCTTGTAGCGCATTACTAACCTCAGCAATACGCTCGTGATTAGACAAGAGAGCTTGGGCTTTTGGTTCCTCTGGTCTCGAATAGACACTAAGCTCTCTTCGCACCTGCATGCTAGCATCTGGCTTACCCAAATTAACGTGTTCGCCCCGGCCCCGAGCCCCGAGCCCTACCGCGCCACACACAAGGACTCCCGCCACCAAGAGCTTTGTAAACAACCTCTTTCGTGGAATCGAAACAACACTTGCACAGCTAGCAACGTACGACGTGGTCCATGCAGCCCTTTGCGTGCTCCCACTAAGCCCACGAGACACGGTGACCGAACCGAGCTTCACTGTATCTCGCCCCCCTTCGACAAGCTTCGTTTGCTCTTGGGGTTCGCTTAAGAGCAACGCCTTCCCATGAGAGTCCTTTTTCAAATTACCCACCAGGGGCACCTGGCCTAGACGACCAACAAGGTCCTCCAACTCCCTACCCGTAAATTCGTCCCGCGAGAGCAAAAACTCGCTCAAAGCAGCCCGGACATCCTCCATTGTGGAATAACGATCCGCAGGTCTTTTGGCCAGCATCCGGTCAACGACATTTGCGAGGGCAAGAGGAATATCATGGGCTGCATCCCTTAAAAGAGGAACGGACCCTTCAGCGACTCGGTGCAAAACCGCCAAAGGACTTCCTCCCGAAAACAATCGACGGCTAACTAAACACTCCCACAACACTATCCCAAGCGCATACTGATCCGTACGCGCATCCACCGTCGCCCCTATGGCTTGCTCGGGTGCCATATACGCCGCTTTACCCTTGATGGCCCCTGTTTGGGTGTGAGCGACTCTATCCCTAGCCTTAGCAATACCAAAATCTGCTAGCTTTGCGCTTCCGGTCTTGGATAACATTATATTATGTGGCGTAACATCTCTGTGAACGACCTCCAAAGGGCGGCCCCGTTCATCCAAACTCGAATGGGCATGATACAACCCCCTGGCTATGCCTTCACCAATGGCAGCCACCTCTACCAAACTCAAAGACTCGCCCCTTCTTTCAAGCAAAGCAAGAGCCGACCTCAGATCGAAACCAGGCACGTATTCCATTGATATGAAATAAACCCCATCGACACTCCCAAAGTCAT
>CAXGXL010000791.1:0-2156 GCA_964013555.1 uncultured bacterium | reverse complement strand
TAAGCGCATATTGACCGATTCTTGCAAAACTTCCCGTCAGTAAAACCCCACCCCAATAGGCTCACAGAGGTTTCGTCTTTCGCGCGCGATCGTCACCGGCAAACGTTTCTTGACTCCCTCTCGGGTTCGTAGTCTCTCTACGTCTGAGTTGTTCGATTGAGAAAAAGTCAATTAAACAACTTTGGGATTTGTAAACAAAAAAACAAATGAGGGGAAAAAAATGAATAACATTGAGATTAGCGAAAAACTATTGAATGGCTTCAACCAAGCAAATTGGGACGTCGTTCGTGAGTGCCTAGCTGACAACGTCAACTACGATGAAAAAGCTACCGGCCGGCACACTCTTTCAGCCGAAGACTGGATTAACAATTCAAAGGGTTGGAAAACCGCTTTCTCAAACGCCCACGGAACTATCCTAAATCGCGTAGAGCAAGGGGACACCGTCGTTGAAGAAATTATGTGGAAAGGCACTCACGACGGTGAAATGCTAACTCCTGAAGGCAATGTCATTCCTGCTACTCACAAGAGCATGGAAAACCCTGCAATCATGGTATCCAAGTTCAAAGACGGTAAGGTTGTTGAAACCCGACACTACTTTGATATGAGAACCATGCTTGCTCAACTTGGTCTGAACAATTAATTTGTTTAACTAATTTGTAATAGTGAAAACGAGAACGCCGCTCGACAAAAACCTTGTCGTGCGGCGTTTCTTTTTTTGGGAGCGCTAGCAGTATTTCCCGACAAACCTAATTATTCAGCGTCCTCGCCGATAATGCCGCTACGATGGATGCGTCAAAACGTGTCCAAAGGCCGCATTCCCTCCCCACCAAAGCCCATGTAAGCACCAGGTTTAGTCCCAAGAATATCTTCGATTTCCTCCATATGGTTCTCTCTTAAACGAAGCACCACGGGCAAACACCCGAGATTTTCTTCGAGCTGTTCGGGTCGAGTAGCCCCCAAAAGCACCGTTGAGACATTAGGATTCTTCAGACACCACGCCAAAGCTAATTGAGCCATAGTGCAATTGAGCCGTTCGGTGGCATAATCACTAAGCCTCTTAATTTTTTCAATGGCACCACTGGCGATGTGTTTCTCCAAAACTCCGCCAAGCCATTCGTAACCCGCTTGAGTCATACGCGAATTCTCCGGAATACCATCGTTGTATTTCCCAGTCAGAATCCCCGAAGCTAGCGGACTCCAAATGGTCGTCCCCAAATTGTAGGGAGAAGCGTAAAGGGGGTGATACTCACACTCAAAACGGTTTCGTGTAAGCATGTTGTATTGAGGTTGTTCAAATTGAGGTGGCTCCAGCCCGTAGCTTCGAGCCATCCAAACTGCCTCGGTAATCTGTTGCGCCGACCACTCACTGGTCCCCCAGGCGGTCGCCAATCCATTGCGAACCAAATCCGTCATGCCTCGAACTACCGTCTCCGTAGGTGTATGCGGATCCGGGCGGTGACAAAAAACCAAATCAACGTAATCCATCTGGAGTCTCTCGATGGCCGCATCGAGTCCTTCTTGAAGATGTTTTCGCGAAAGGCCTCTTTCATTAACACCAGGTCCTCCCCAAAAGATCTTTGTGGAGATAATAAGGTCGGACCGTCTCCACAAAAGAGGGTCCTCGGATTCAAGCTGAGCTAGGGCCTCCCCCATAACTTCCTCAGCAGCTCCTTGAGGTTCTCCGTAGGTTTCAGCATTATCGAATAAATTGATTCCGCTTTGTCGAGCAAGCCTCAAACATTGCTTGGCCACAGCAACGCCCTCGTCTCCTTTGAGCCCGTGCTTTACACCGTAGGTTGCCCAAAAGCCAAACGAAAGCACAGAGACTTGTAAGCCGGTCGAGCCCAGCATTCGGTAATACATTGTAGTGGACTTTGAATCGGTCATGATGAACTCCTGCACATTCATGGATCGTAGAGGGAAAGTACTCTAAAAACCGCGCCTATTAAAGTGGCAACTTCGTGATTCCTCATCACCTATAGACCTGGGCTCTTGATTTAACCGCCACCCAAGGGCATCAAAGAGCCCAACCACCCACACTTGTCTGCCAATACTCAAGCGCCAAAGAGTACTCGCAAAAAGGGGAAAGAACGATTGCTTCGTAGAGCCGTACGAAACTTGTGAGGTCCCGGATTATCAGAGTTCAAACGACTCCG
>CAXGXL010000790.1:0-2158 GCA_964013555.1 uncultured bacterium | reverse complement strand
GAAGACAGTGCCTTGAGTTCGTCGGCGTTGGCTAGGTCACGCAGCATGTTGAGTGTGTGGATGGTCTTCAAGAAGGAGCCAAATGAATCTTCTTCATCAGGACTGCTATTGAGAGTGGCGAAGAGGTCTCGTAGTCGGTTCAGGAACTGCATGTCCATTTTGCCACCGCCGGCCATTGCAATCATAGCCTCCTGCTGAACACGGATGGTTACCTTTTTACCGATTATCTCATCAGGATTCTCTATGCCTAATGCTTCTAGGTAGGCTTCGGATAAGATACATTCACTTGCGTTTTCATCAGTTATTGGTCGACCGAAAGCAAGCATGTCCGGGCCTGCAAAAATCCAAGGCTGAACCATCGTGTCGAATTCTCGTGGGTCTCCTTCAAGTTGCATCGAGCGCGCCATTACCCACACCTGCGGTTGCACTTGCCGCACGCCATCGATAGCCCGCAGTTCGGCCACCTTGTTGGTAGGGATGAGCTTGAAACGGAATGCGCCGAGAAATTCCTCTTCGTTAGTTTTCTTAATTTCCTTGGGTGGTTCGCCCAATCCTCCGAAGAGCCCGCGGGCTGCACGCTCCGGGTCAGCCCCACGCTTCATGCGTACCTCGATGAGGTCTTCATCAAACACTGCTCGGATTTGTTGATCCAGAAAGATGGAAAGACCATTAGAAAGTGAGAGGATTAAAACGACTAAACAAGTGCCAATGATTACGCCGCTCATCGTCAGCAATGCACGGAGTTTTTTCCGGAACAAATTAAGGAATACATCCCTGAATAAATCGCTCAGCAAAAAAGGAGTAGAAGGCCCCTTATGACGAGAGTCGCCCATCCCCAAGATTGGGTAGTAGGTCAACGGAAAGAGAATAAGCCCAATAGTAAACCAACCGCTCTTTCGGAAAGCGATCGCAAAGGACCACGTTACAAGGCAATGCACAATGAAAAGATTCGCACCAACAAGTCCTAAAAAAACTAAGCCTTTCCCCAAGCCTCCGATTTTGAAAACAAAACCAGAAATTGACAAAATTATATTGTATGAAATTAGAGCAAATACCCACCAGTTAGATTTTCCGGCAATCTTACAAAAAATATAAGTTGAGTAAAATGGAGTTATAGCTGCCCATCCAGGCTGACCTGCTTTTTTGTAAGCTTTCCATACCCCAACAATATAAAGGGGTGATTGCATAATGTATATTATGCAAAGAAAGCCAACCACCGTCATAATCAAACCTAATATTGCCCCGAGGGAAATCATGATATTAATTCAGCTGTCGACTGATTAGCTTGCCTCCACCTAAACGAAATTGAATTTCAGTTTGTTCTGCTAATTCTGGGTTATGGGTAACTAGCATTACAGTGATATCTCTGTCCTTGTTCAGTTTTAGCAGGATTTCTGTGACAGCGGCGCCTGTTTTTTCATCCAAATTCCCCGTTGGCTCATCCGCTAATAGTAGTTTGGGTTGATTTGCCAAGGCTCGAGCGATTGCTACCCGTTGTCGTTCCCCTCCGGACAACTGCTGCGGCCGATGGTCTCCCCGATGCCCCAGCCCAACCATTTCAATGAGCTCTCTAGCTCGCTCGCGTCGCTGTTGGCGATTTATCTGGCATAGTTTGAGAGGCACTTCTACGTTTTCGATGGCTGTCAAGTGGCTCAATAGGAAGAAATCTTGAAATACAAAGCCAACGGTACTCTGTCTGTAGGTAGCCAAATCAACCGGGTCCATTATATTTAGCTCTTGGCCATATACGGACACAGAGCCTGAAGATGGAGTGTCGAGCCCACCTAGAAGTGCCATTAAGGTTGATTTGCCGGATCCACTGGGGCCCACAATCGCCGCCAAACTGCCTTCATCAAGTGAAACGGTCAGTCCATCCAGAGCCCGGACCTCTTCATCGCCAACCCTAAAGACTCGCGTTAAATTTACTGCCTCAATGGCCGCCATGTGGAGGGAAAATACGCATAGAAACTTTAAAGGTTACACTAGTTGGTAAACACGAACTCCTTCACGTTGAACAGTGCGTGGCAAAAGTCGGCCCAAGCTTTTTCGCTGGGTTGAGCCTCGCCGTGGGCCTTGGCTTGGGTCGTGAGGAAGGCTGCGGCAGTGGTCTGCTCGGCAGCGCTGGGTTCGCGGCTGAATGCCAGAGCGTAGGCGGCCC
>CAXGXL010000789.1:0-2160 GCA_964013555.1 uncultured bacterium | reverse complement strand
CGGCCTCGCTTATGGAATTGACCAGTTTTTTCAATCCAAAGAAGACAAGACCAACCCGCATTTAGCATTTAGTGATAGCACTCAGAATGGTTTTGTTACCATTGAGGCTACTAATCAAGAATTGATTGCTACCTATCATATGATTGCTGGTAAATTGGCGACCGAAGATCTTACGGAGCAAGAATTGGCGACGGAGTTTAGCTCAGAGCGTTTTCGCGTCGTTGCCGGCAGCCATGGACTGCAATCCTATCGCGATGATACCTGGAAGACCTGGTCACCAGAGCAGCTTGATTGGGTATAAAAGAAAAGGCGGTTTTCGAATAGATTCTCGAAAACCGCCCTGGAATTATGGTTAGCTACCGAATGCGTATCGAATATTGAGCCCAAATAGGTGGGCGATGGTTTTGTATTTGGCTCGGAATCGGATAGGTGAGTCCTCATTTCCGCTAGCTCTGTCGGTGCCATCGGGACTGTTTACCGTTCGGGGAACAAAATAGACCAACATATACGACGCGTCGAAGGTCATGGGGATTCCATCCAATTGGTAGCTAAGGCCAAGGGTCGAGGCTACTCGGTCACTACCGGGAAGTAGCGGTGAGATGGTCTCATCGGGAATAGGGGAGATATCGTAGCCAACTCCGGCGCTAAGTTCTATATTATCGGTTGCCTGCCAATCACCGCCGACTCGAACAAACCAAACGTCTTTCCACTTGAGTTCTTCGATTTCTTCGGTCTTGATGGGGTCGGATGTGCAACCTTCACCGCAACTTTCTTCTTTGGAAGAAAATTGCAGGTCGAGTTTTTCAACCGCACTCCATTGGGTGTAGGTAGCATCTAGCTCGATGTAGATATCTTTCGAAATCGAATACCCTACCGCCAAATCAAGTTGGCCAGGGAGTGAGAGTTCGGTTTGGGTTCGGGCGTCCATCTGCTTGTTGCCATCGGCATCCAGGAGGAGAAAATCGCCTTCATCGTAGCTGAGATCGAGCTTGGTTTTGTAGGCTACACCGAGACGCACGTCATCGGTCGGCTCGTAGGTGATACCTACGCTTCCTGCAAATCCAAGGCCGTCAGAGCCTTTGAATAGCTCATTGCTTTGGATGACGACCGTGTTGGTAGCGACCGCACGCTCGAGCTTGAGGTGGGTAAATGCGAAATAGCCCGCAATGCCCACCGAGAGGCCGTCAGCGATGCGGTAAGCACCGCCGAGTGTGACGTGGGGGGCTTGTAGATCAACAAACTCCACAATACCGGCGCCAGCCCATCCTTTGGGCCATTCAACCGCAAGGCCATGGGGCACCATGAGCCCAAAGCCCAAGGTTAAGTCATCGATGACCTGATAAGATACGGCTATATTCGGAATTGCTTTTTTGAGGGTACTTTCGGCTATCAGGCGTTCCCCGTTTGGGTCTGAGTATTCGTTGGTTCCGTAGATAAATTGGCCCCCAATACTCAATTGCACGTCTGGTACATCGGAGAGCCCTGCGGGATTATAGAACAAGGTTCCCGGTTCAGCTAATTTCGCATAAACTGCGTTGTTACGTCCGGTCGCTTTTGCACTGCGTTCATTAACCCCAAAGCCAGCGCCGAATGCCGGGGCAGTCATTAGTAGGAGGGTGGCAGTTGCTATAAATCTACTACCAAGTAAGTGAATGTTCATTTCGTGTTCTCCGTCGTCCCAAAAGTCCGGGTTACCAAGCCCTTACAAAAGTAGTTGGAGTACGGATTTTGCACCCCAACGAAAACGAGATAGTGCTTGAACCTCCATTAAATTGCAACTGGCTTGTTGGGATTGCTTAGGGCTTGGGGGACGAGCTGCGACTTTTAGGGTGTGCCCTTTGTGAAAAAGTTTGGTGTCCAAGGTCGAAAGTTGCTACACAAGGTCAGTCGAATTTAGGAAGGCGTTTGGGAGAAATGCTGGAGCAAGTAAGTTGTAAGTCAAAATTCGCGACAAATGAGTAACTTGGAATGGGCCCGTAGGTATCATTCCCGTAACAACAATTTAAGATGAGGAGATATCGGTCTTATGCATAAAATGAATTGGATTTTCGCATTGGTTTTGGCAGTGGGGGGCGCGGTCTTTTTTAGCTGCGGTGACGACGATGATTCTAGCAAATGCGGTGATGGCACGTGCGACAGTGGAGAAACAGCGACTAGTTG
>CAXGXL010000788.1:0-2164 GCA_964013555.1 uncultured bacterium | reverse complement strand
GCATTTTCTTATCAACTTTGCGCATTAAGCGCTCGCTGTCTTTCATTTAGTCTTCCAACCATTGTTGTCCTTTCTCGACCTCATCAACGAGGCTAAGAGCTTTTTTTACGTTCTTATCACCAGAAGCCCACTCCATAATTAGGGGAGGCAAAAGATCTTTACCTTGTGAATGAAGATCAACAATTGCCTCATAATTCCCAGCAGGATTTGGCATTGCCCGGCTCAATTTTTGCACCCTATCTCGAACTTCCTCATAGTCTGCAGCTACCTTCTTAAAAACAAGATCCGCATCTTCGTGGCGTCCAAGACGCAATGAAATATTTCCCAAAAGAAGCTGAGCCTCTGAGACCACCCTCGGTTTTTTCTCTGCTAACAAAAGAATCTCTACCGCCTCTAGAGCTTTTTCGTATTTTGAAGTGCGTTCCGATAGGTTCGAAGTAGTACGAGCCTTGCGTATATAGGTCCAAGGGAGCTCTTCTAAAACCACTTCAAACAAAGGGCTATCGCGCGGAACATCTTGATAGGCGTCAATTGCCTTAGCCACCTTTCCTAACTCTAGAAAAATCCGGCCTCGGTTAATCGCAGATAGTTCACGGATTTGTATATCATCTTGGTAGACGCTACTGTCTTGAACTATTTGATGAAATAATTCTTGAGACTGGATATAATCTTTTTGGTGCAAATAAGCGACTGCCTTTAAATAAAGGCCTTTAAAGTAGACAGAACTGGTCGGACTAATCTTTTCCAAAGTAACAATCGCATCCTGAAACCTCTGTTGACGTATCAAACTCTTACCGTGAAGGTAGATTATCTCAGCAGGAACAGTACCCTTTTGAGCCAGGGTCCCAATATATTCATCCAAACCATCCCAACCATGA
The DNA here is from genome assembly GCA_964013555.1 of uncultured bacterium. GTDB lineage: Bacteria > Myxococcota > XYA12-FULL-58-9 > XYA12-FULL-58-9 > JABJBS01 > CAXGXL01. The sequence continues at coordinate 1,286 of CAXGXL010000788.1, read as the reverse complement.
ATACGGTCTCCAATTTGAATCAGGCGCTGAACCGCTCTCTTGAGAAAATCCGCCTCGCTCCAAGACACAAGCATCTGAAAATATTGACGTGCAGCTATGTAATTGCCCATTTGGTACTGAGTTTCAGCTAGATAATATATAGCCTTGTAATAAAGCGGCGCAGTCTCATTTACAGAATCTAACACTAGATTGTACAAGATTTGAGAAGCACTTGCGTGCTCTTCTAAGAGATAAAGAATCTCAGCATCCGTTAGTCGTTGCGCAAACCGTCGGTGAGACACGGCAATATTGTTCTCATCGAATTCCGCTAAAAGAGCGGATAGTTCTATTCCCAAAATAGATAGGTCATCAAAAGCTCCTTGCAACTCGAAGCGGACTTCGGGGGAGACCGCTGGCTTAGATGCTGAATACACAAGCCCAGACGACCCCAAAATAAATAGGAGCGGAAGAGCTCCAAGGCTCCTTAGAGCCGACCGTTTACGCTCAAGCAATCCCATGGGTCTATTTTGAACTAACTTCAATTTGGGTTGTGGAATCTTCTTTACTTCGAAACGCAATCGCTCTTTCAATATCGTATCGTACGGCTGGTCGCTCCAACAATGGTGCTATAATTCCGCCCCGATCATAACCAACAACCCTAAGCGTTGTCGATTTCCCAGCCTCCACACTAAGCGTATAACTCGATTTGAGCTTGAAAGTATATCCTCGCAAATAGCTAAACACGCCGTATCCGTAGCCTTGATACTCTAATAACACCGCCAGCTGATGGGTACCGGGGGCAATGATGCCATTGAAAATCTCACTTTCACCTGGCTTGGCGAATTCCCCATTTCCCATATCCACCCAATTAAAAATGGGTTTCCCATCGAGTGCATATTGCACCCGCTTCAAACGAAAGGCATTTCCCATATCATTTTCATGAATAATGATAGTTCGCCCTGTTGAAGTAGAACCATCGAGTGCAACCTCTTGTAGGTGGAGCAAACGGGATTTGCTCTGAAAAATTCTCTCTTTCAATTGATTGACCCGTTCTTGAAGTGCCCTCACTTTAAGATTGTATGCAACGGGCACCTCTGAATCCGCAGTCTCGGCTGGCTCATCTTCGGCTCTAGGTCGCTCCCCGGGCTGCTCTAGAGTCTTGACGGTTGGTGCAATCGCATTTTCTGATTCGGCACTATTGGAGGCTTTAACTACACTGTGGGTAAAAATTAAAAGAATGCACGCCAGCCCTATTCCCCAACACCGCGAATCCCTCTTAGACATATAGCGCTTTCCCCCCAATGATG
>CAXGXL010000787.1:0-2167 GCA_964013555.1 uncultured bacterium | reverse complement strand
AATTATAAACTGTCGGTCATGGCTAAGATTATCGATACCACTGATGGAGTGCAGGAGAATTTAGCAGATCCTCGTTCTTATAGAGTAACGGATGCCTCTGGGTTAAAGACTAAGTCAATACTAGAGGTGTGCTTGGTCAACTCGGCCAGGGGAGATAGTTGGAGTGAAGGCGTTAAGAGAGTGGTGCCGGGGGTTGTTGGAGGTAATGTGGTGGGCACTCACTTGGTGAATTGGACTACCTCGTACGAGCACTTGTTCAGCCCACCGCAATCATGCGGCCAAACCGCTGAGGGATTAATGAGTCATGTGTTTGGGTTTTCCAGTGATTTATGGGCACAAAAAATGTCCCGAGACAATTGGGGGAGCGACAAAAATTGGATTAGTGAGCGGGGACCTTCATCTGGAGGCGGTTCTAGGGGGGCTCAAGTCCCTCGAAGACTCGAATGGGTCAAAGGCCGAGGCAAAGCTGCACTACACCAATTGGCGGGTTTACTCGACTCTATTGGCCGCGATGAGTCGTGGGTTTTTAATATTATGTTCGGCGACCATCAATTTATTCTGGAAAAACCACGAGGGGTTCAAGGGAGATTTCTGATTCACCATTCCTGGTTTGGTCTTTGGAATCTCGCAAAGCACTACACATTCATCAAGACGAGAGCACCGGCCCTTCTTGACCGGACTTTTGTCGAAAATCTTGTGCGCTTAGTCGACCTAGTCAATGGAGGAGATCTGAATGGGTTTAGGGCATTGAAACGAGAGCTTTTTGCGGCCCCAGTTGTGACGACTATGCCTGATATTTATATGCGCGATACCGGTTCGCAGCTAAAGGATATGGAAAGGATCAAGGTATTGGGACTTCCCTATGTGTTTGAAGCAACACTGGGGCGCGTAAATCAACTGGTGGGGCGATGCTTAGTCGATTACGGCCTTGTTCTTATTAAAGAAGAGAAGCTTTTGAGAGCCGGTACGTTGGATGGCACTTTGAAAAGGGAATTGGAGATCTTATTGAGTCGATATTTAGCTAGGGCCGTTGAAATTTCTCCAGGCGATGTGGAGACCTACCTTCATGCATTAAATAATCCTCAGTTGAGCGTTTATACTTCCGAAAAGAAAATCACGGTCAGAGCAGCATCACAATAGAGCTTGAGTGGGTCCGATTCTTGATGGATGGCGCTGGAATGGTGTGAGCCTACCGTGGTCTCAATTGGAATACCCATTGTGTGAATAGGGTTCAGGGATGCTTCTTCTTCTCTTGTTCCAAAAGCACAAGCCTATTAAGAAGGCGAGCATCAAATATCAAGTATCAAGTGTGGAGGTCTTTGATGAAGAAGACGATTAAACACCGGTTTGCGGTGTCGAAGAATAGTTATTGGAAGGATGTTTATTTTAACCCCGATTATACGAAGTCACTCTTTTTGGAGGGGATGAATTGCGAGAGTTTCGAAGTTCTTAGGCAATCAGGCAGCCTGAATGATACGTTCGAACGTGAAATAAAAAGTACGCCGCGAGTCGATTTGCCAAAAGCTTTGAAGAAGGTGCTCGGGGACTCTGTGTCTTATACGGAGAGCGGAGTTTTCGATTCCACTTCGGGTCGCTATGTCTTCAAGATTACGACGTCTGCGCTACCCGAGAAAATCAAAATTAGCGGTATCTACTGGGTCGAGGAAGTGGCAAAAGAAGAGGTGGAGCGTGTGTGCGAGTTGACCTTTGAAGTGAATATTTTTGGGGTAGGCAAGTTGGTGGAGCAGTTTATTGCTCAAAGCTACCTTGAGAACCAGCAAAATGCCGATGCCTATACGGTGGCTTGGATAGAGCGGCAGAGAGGAGAGTAATACAACAAGGCTTGAGGGGCGTCGGTCTTGTTATTTATCTTTTTTTCGTCTGCTGAGAAAACCCAGAGCCAAAAGCGCTACCCAGAGGCTTGTAGGTATTGCTTGGCACCCTTGAGAAGGTGACTGCGGGTGGGTTCTGGGAGGATTCGGCTGAGGGACTTCCGTAGGACCTTCGGAGGACGAGTTCTCTGGATTTTGGCCCGGAGTAAGAGTCGTGCAATTGATAGGGGCAGTGGTTTCGTCTTCGATGGATTCGCGGTTAGGAGAGTCGTCGTTTGTTTCGTTTGTTTCGTTTGTTTCGTTTGTTTCGTTTGTTTCGTTTGTTTCGTTTGTTT
>CAXGXL010000786.1:0-2169 GCA_964013555.1 uncultured bacterium | reverse complement strand
GGCGTCGGTTCAAAAAGCCTTGGACAATATTGATTCTCTTCGGGGCATCATTCACGCTGCGGGTATTTTGGATGATGGCGTACTATCGGAGTTAACCCCCGAAAGACTAAACTCGGTTTTTGCCTCTAAAATTTCTGGTGCATGGAACCTTCACGAAGTCACAAAGACCCGCGAGTTGGATTTCTTCGTACTTTTCTCGTCCGTGGCCAGTGTGATTGGAAATCCTGGGCAGGCTAATTATGCCGCTGCCAATCAGTACTTGGAATCGTTGGCCTTCATGCGCCGATCTCAAGGGCTGTGTGCGGTGTCGATTGCCTGGGGCACCTGGGCTGATGGTGGAATGGCTGCGGACTTAGGGGACGCAGAACAAAATAGAATGCACCGCCGGGGATTTTCGCCGCTCGCCGAAGAAGAGGGGTTGGCCTTATTGGACCGAGCTATGTTCGACGAGCATCCCAATTGGGTGGCAGTGGGGTTAGACGTCAAACGCTTGGAGCGCAACATCGAACAAACGGGCCTTGGGGTTCCGCCGCTTTATCGCGCGTTGGTTCGGACTAGGTCCAAAGGCCTCGGAGCCAATGCACTGCGCACTCGCCTCGAAGCGGTTCCTCAAGCCGATAGAGAACGCACCTTGATTAAAGTCCTGCAAGATGAGTTGGCACAGGTTCTTGGATTAGGATCAGGACGCGACGTTAACCCAAGCCAATCTCTCCAAGAGTTGGGGGCGGATTCGCTCATGGCGGTCGAATATCGCAATCGATTGGTTGCTTTGGTGGGTTTCAAATTGCCTGCGACCCTTGCTTTTGACTACCCGTCTACGGACGCCATTGCGAAGTACCTCCTGGGGCGGCTCAATCTCAAAGAGGCGACTGCGTTGGTTTCGAAAGCTAAAGCCGTCCACGGTTCGAACGAGTCCATTGCCATTATTTCCATGGCCGGGCGTTTTCCCGGGGACGTGGATACACCCGAAGGTCTTTGGGAGCTTTTGGATAACGGCGTGGACGCGGTTACTGAGATCCCCGCGAGGCGATTTGATATCGACGAGCACTTTGATGCGAATCCCCAGGCGCAAGGAAAGAGCTATACCCGTTGGGGCGGATTCGTGGGGGGGGATATCGAGACATTCGATCCTGCATTCTTTGGGATATCGGCTCGAGAAGCAAAAAATATCGAACCCCAAGAGCGGCTACTTCTTGAAACTGCTTGGGAAGTATTTGAGCGGGCGGGAATGCCGGCCGAAGCACTGATGGGATCTGAGACCGGTGTGTACGTGGGGATTAGCTCCAGTGAATACCTCTCGGTTGGGGGAGTGGATAATGAAGCCATCAATGCATACTCGGTGTTGGGAACGGCCCACAGCGCGGTGGTGGGACGCATCTCCTATTGGCTGGGTTTAGAGGGCCCCAACTTTCCAATCGATACTGCATGTTCTTCTTCTTTGGTTGGATTACACGTCGCCTGTCAGGGCTTGCGCAACGGCGATTGCGATATGGCTTTGGCCGGTGGGGTAAACCTCCTCCTTTCCGAATTTGGGTTTGTTTACTTTTCGCGACTTGGGGCCATGTCACCTACCGGCCGTTGCCACACTTTTTCATCGAAAGCAGATGGATACGTTCGAGGGGAAGCATGCGGTTTGATTTTATTAAAACGCCTCTCGGACGCGAAACGAGATGGAGACAATATTTTAGCGGTGGTTCGCGGCACGGCGGTCAATCAAGATGGCAAGAGCAATGGTTTTACTGCCCCGAATGGGCCGGCCCAAGAGAAGGTGATTCGGCGCGCTCTAAGTGTGGGAGATGTTGAGCCAGCGAGTATCGATTACGTGGAGTGCCATGGAACGGGAACGGCTTTGGGGGACCCCATTGAGGTTCAAGCGTTGGCGGCGGTTTATGGCGAAGAGCGCGACGAGGATCACCCCATTGTCTTGGGATCGATCAAATCGAATATAGGTCATGCGGAGAGTGCGGCAGGGATCGGTAGCGTTATGAAGGCGGTGCTTGCCCTTCAAAACAAGCGCATTCCCAAAACACTGCACACCGAGGAACTCAATGCGGATATTCCATGGGACGATTTGCCGGTGGTTGTGGCTCACGACGCGGTACAATGGAAGCAAACTTCCACCCCAAGAAGGGTGGGGGTGAGCTCCTTTGGGTTCAGTGGGACCAACGC
>CAXGXL010000785.1:0-2169 GCA_964013555.1 uncultured bacterium | reverse complement strand
CATCGGGGCAGGCGCAGTCGAGGTTGGTGGTGCAGGGGGTGCCGCGGAAAGGGCGCTCAGGAATTGGCTCTACCGGATTGCAAACTTGGTCGGTGCATTCAAAGCCCGCTTGACAGTCGGAATTCCGATTGCAGCTGCCTCCCTCAAGGACGCTTCCTATGGGGATGGAGTCTTGTTTTTCGCATCCAATCAACACAACCAAGCTGAGTAGGATGCATCCTGGAGTTGATACTTGCATGATTATTCCTTTGGAAGGTTAGATGGCGCCTGTGGCTCAAGCACGGGGTTTAACGTTGGGGTTAGGTCTTGCTCTTGCTCTTGCTCTTGCTCTTGTTTTAGTTCAGGCTCGGGCTTTAATTCAGGCTCAGGCTCTAGTTCAGGCTCAGGCTTTAATTCAGGCTCTATTTCAGGCTCGTCGTCGTCACTAACTTCCCAACCAATTTCCAACTCGACAAAGAGAGTTGGAACGTTTTCGAAGAAATTAGTTGGTCGGAGTCTGGGAATACGCCCATCGTAATGGGGCATTTTATCGGTTGCGATGTTGTATTCATTGCCGTTTCCTGCAGATTTTCTGAAGTTGTAGGCAAAGTGTGTGTTTAAAAAGAGAAACGGAAGAAACTGCAAGCGGAGGCCCGAGAGAATAATGGTATTATTGTCGATGTTATCGAAGTGCATATTCGAAATCTCGGACAAATTTTTCATCCCAAAGCGCATGAGCGAGCCAAAAAACTGAATGAAGCCAATGGCAGGAAAATCAATATGGGCATGAAAGTTGGAATCGTCGGGCCCGTTGGAGTCTGAGAGACCGACACTTAGTGCTAATTTCTTGTTGCGGCGACTGTTTTTGAACAATCCCCATTCGCCTTCTAATTTGAAGCCGTGGCGTCGTCCAAAGCTCTCTCGCGCAAAACCATTGGCAGGATCACCAAAGATTGCTTGGTACTTAGTCGGTGTGGCTTGGTGCTGGTAGCTTTTCGGAAAATAGCCGAATTTGGAGACTTCGTAGACGGAGTCGAAATATCCCGGAATGAAACCGTCTTCGAACGTTCGATATTCGCCACGGAGTCGAAATGCATTGATCCATTTTGAACCATAGTTGAGTCGAGCCAACACACCAAGTGCGCTTCCGGTGCCTCCACCGGAATTGAGGAATTCGTGGTGGGTGGCGTACGCTTTGAGGTCGCCAGTACGCCCCATTTCGTGAAATTTAAATTCGCCCGAAAAACCCAATGCGTGAACAAGACCGGATTGCACGTTTGGCAAGCCGGTTGTGCTATTGGAATGAACAAGCCCAGAGTTGGCGGGTGCCGGCCCGATTGTGGCTGAGTTTCCTTCGGCAAAGGGGCCTAGTCCGCCTATTTGCCCAGCTCCTTGGACGCAATTACCCTGTTCATCTTCGATACACATGGGGGCGGCAAGGTCTCCGATGTATTCGATGCCTAACGAGATGTTTTTGGCAATTGAGCTTTCACTGAAAAAAGACAATGGTTTGATAAATACAAGGGCTCCTAGTATTTGCTCGCGGAAAGTTACGTCATTAATTTGGATTTGAAATCCGGCATAGTCATTATAGGCATCAAAGAGCATTCCGGTCATGAAGCGATCTATATCGATATTGGCTTGGTATTTGTCCATAAGCATGCCGTGGCCAATCGTAGCGGGGCGCATCGTATTAATTGTGAAATAGAGATTTTCTTCTTTGCGTCCTATTGTAATAAAACGAATGACGCGGGTGTATTCTGAAACGTCATTCCAGTCTTCGGCGCGGAGTTTAAAGTTGCCTGCTTCAACATTGGTCCCCGTTATATTGACGGCTTGCATTCTGAGTGGGAGGTGGAGGGATAAGGCAAAGGTATCCCAATAAAAAGCTAATCCCGGATCTAGGCTAAGGAATATATCATTTGCAATTACATTCGTTCCGAAATTCACACCGATGTGGTCAAATCTGCTTAGCATTTGTCGGGTTCCGGCGTGAGCTAAATGTCCTTTGATGAAGCTGGGTTGGTTATTCGAGGGTTCTTCCCTGGAGGTAGTGGGGCTATTGGGCTGATTAGGTTGCTCGGCAGATTGTTTTAATAATGAGCTCTTAGGTCCAGTACCTACAGTTTCAGTTTCAGTTTCAGTTTCGGTTTCGGTTTCGGTTTCGGTTTCGGTTTCCGTTTGTACGAG
>CAXGXL010000784.1:0-2181 GCA_964013555.1 uncultured bacterium | reverse complement strand
TTAATAAGAGAGCTCCAGGCCCATGAGTAACTTATTGGGATGCATCACAAAAACAGAATATTATGCATTAGCAGTGGTTTCGTGAATAAGGTGGTAGGTTTCTCGGATTGACTAGAAGTTGTTAGGCTATCGTGTCGAACGAAACTAAAAAGGCGGCAATCTTTCTCTTAGGAGATCGGCTGATGTCGTGCGAAACGGAAATTTTGTGGGTTCTGCGAACCTGGCTTTTTAAGGGTGCACCGAGTCTTTTCGGATTCGTCGTTTGAACATAACCAGAGCGAGAAGAAAAACGAAAATGTAGATGCTGGGTTCGGTAGGGGAGCTTGCGCAACCACTACAGCCTTCCTGAATTGTGGGCGCAATACAATTGGGGCAGTTCAAGTCTATTGGTTGTTCTGGATCTAAGGCCACGATGCAGACTTCATCGATTGTCCAACCGCCCAATTCAAGACCGTTGTCCGAGGAGAGTTCAAAACGAATTTGAACTTCGTCGTTTACAATGGTTTCGCTTAGATTGACGTCGTGAAATCTCCATTGTGTGTCTTGGTGGTGCTTTTTGCCATCTTCGCCTGAATCAAGATTTTGCCACACCTGGATTTCGTTGGAGTAAATTGTAGCTTGGTCGTAGAAACCATCTTCGACATTCAGCCATCTTTGGTATTGTAGGCGGACATTCTCGTACCCTTTTGTTGAAATCTTAGGGCTGGTAAGTGCATTGACTTTCCCTGGTTGATACATCCCATTGTAGTCTCCACCCCCTAGGTCATTTCCAAAAACACTCGTACCGCCGGCTGCTACAGATGGGTCACCGCTGCCAGGGCTACCAAGTGGTTCACCTGCTTGCCAATCATTGGCCCCTTCGCGCTCTTCACCGGAGATAAGCTCATGACTCCAATCTAAGCGCTCTGCTTCATTTTCAAAGCTAGTACAGTAAAGAGGAATGACTCGACCTACGAAATGCTCGTACCAGGGTGCTGCGATGTTGTCCGGAAATTGTTTTGTTGTTCCGTCACCGAACTCAATATTCACTTGATAGTTGACGGTAGTTCCCGGTTCTACCACTGGCAGCATGGTTTCATAACCCGTATTGGCTGGCTCCATTGTCAGCGTGCCATTAGTTGATGAATCGCCGCGAACTTCCCAAAGGACGGTCATAGAGTTGATTTGGTTACCAGGACAATCGAAACCGCCTTCTTTGTCTACAATAACAAAATTATCCATTTTACGGGGTTTATTTATGCCGTAGAAACCAAGGGGATCGCCCAATCCGTGTAGCGAAAACGCCTTATTGATGGCGCAAATATTGGGAGTTCCATTGTCAAGATTACCATCGTCATCGTCGGCGGCAATAATCTCAACGTAGCTAGATGGAATATCATAGGAGGTTCGAAGCGCTTGATACCAGAGCTTGTCCGCAACGCGAATTCCCTCTTCAACTCCAAGGTCTTCCATTAGTTTGGTGCGCAAATCCCACATAGCACCACCAAAAATAATTCCCGTTTGGTGCTCTTCTCCAATATCATCCGGCCACACTCGGTTTTTCGGCTCATCCAAATGTCGAAGTGGATCAGGGTTGCCAAAAAAACCAATTCCCATGGCAGGGTCGTCGCTTATGGTTGCGGCTAGATAGTCAGAGGCTCCTTCGCTTAGGGCGGTATCCCAAACGCCGACACTGGGTAATAGAGCGTGAGCATGAAAAGAGTGGCCGAATTCATGATAGACCACATCGCTAAGTCGGGCTGTGTTTTCGCAGGCATTACTCGCACGCAAGAAGTTGATGGTGGTCCCATCTGAATACGCGTTACATTCTCCATCTGAGATATTGACATAAACCCTTACCCGTTCGTTCTCTAGCCACGACATGTCCGGCGCGATTTTGCGGGTGTACTCCTTTACGAGATTGGCGAAAACAAAAGAAGATAATTGGGCGTCTTTTTCTTCGTCATCCCGATGATCCCAAACGACCTGGCTTTGGTTCGATATCGATTTGCCCTCCGTGATCTCGGCACCGGCGCGATTGGCAACCCTAACTTCGCTGCCGTCAACGCTGAGGGTAATTTCGGTTGTTTCCTCTCCCCCCCAAGTGATGAGGCCATCCTTGGTGGTTGTTTCGGTGCCCAACGGAAATTCGGTGGTCATAAATTGGGCAGGGTAATCTATTCGGCCGCCTCCTGGCCAGCG
>CAXGXL010000783.1:0-2185 GCA_964013555.1 uncultured bacterium | reverse complement strand
CCAGTCGAACCCCCAGAGTTAGATTCTCCCGTCGCAGCTAAGCCGGCGCTTGAAGCTCCTGTAGCAGCCCCGCCGGCGGGACAATCTGAAACCTTCATCTCTACGCCAAAGGAAGAGTCATCGGAGGAGTCTCCAGCGGCGGCCTCGGCGCCAGTCGAACCCCCAGAGTTAGATTCTCCCGTCGCAGCTAAGCCGGCGCTTGAAGATCCTGCGGAGCGTTCTCTATCGGTCGAGGTTTCGGCCGATGCGAGGGTGAGGGAGGAAGGCGCCGTGGAAGTTAGAGGTCATCGCTTAGAAGGAGTGCCCAATTCGGCGGCCTTGGCCAACGAACAATTGACGGAAGTGGTGGAAACGCGAGCGGTAGCCAGGAGCCAGATTGGCCGAAAGAAGGTCCCTCTGACGCGGCCCGTCGAGGACATTCTCGGAACTCTGTTCGAGGAGACAAACGAGCTCTATAGATGCAAGAACGTGACCGAGGCGAGTGATTTAATTTTAGAACTAGCGATCAAGGCGATTCCTGCGGAGGCCGGAGCGGTCTTCATCGCGGATATCAACTCCCAAGAACTTGGGTTTTCCTCTGCGCGGGGCCCCAAAGCGGAGGAAGTATTGGAGTTTAAGGTTCCCATGGGGCGGGGGATTGTAGGGTTTTGTGCTCAAGAGGGTGTCGCATTGGCTGTTTCCGACGCCCATAGAGATCCTCGGTTTTATCGCGAGATTTCCGAAAAAACGGGATATGCAGTAGAATCTATTATGTGCTCACCTGCACAGGACGCAGGCCGCGTATTAGGAGCGCTGGAGCTGGTTAACAAAAAGGGTGGGTCATCGTTTACTGAAGAAGAAATTAATGTGTTGAATTTCTTAGCCCACGAATTCAGCCAGTACTTGGTAAATACGGGGCAAACAGGAGCTTAACCTGGCTTATTTCTCAGGAGATACGGTTTCTTTTGTTCTACTCTTTTCCTTTTTTGTTAGTGCGGTGCTGGTGTCTTCTATAGAGGCCGCTTTGGTTGGGGTTAGTGAGGCTCGGGTTCGGTCAGCCATAGAGAAAACGGTGCCTAGAGCGTCGGCCCTGCTTTATTGGATTAAGGAGGGCAGTCGTATCCTAGTGGCGTTGCGCTTGGCGCATTTAGTTTGCATGCTCGGCGTGGCCCTTACCTTGTGGCGGTGGTCGCATTACTATTTTGCAGACTGGCCTTGGAAGTTGACTGGGGTCTTGGTGGGCGGAACGATTATGTTGTTTTTTGAGATGGTGGTTCGGCCTATTGCGATTCAGCGTTCGTTTGCCTGGGCTAAGTTCACTATTTTCCCCGTAAAAGTATTAACCTTAGCGCTCTATCCTATTGTGTGGCCCCTTCATCTCTTGGGTCTGGCATCGGGGGCCGTTCTAGGGAAATCCGAGGACCATAAGGGGAGTTTCTGGACGGCGGATGCACTTGAGCAGGAGGCCGTAGATGCTCGAGCCGAGTTGATTGGAGAGCCGGGTGAGCAATTGATGGAGTCCATTATTTCCTTCTCGGATACCATAATTCGCGAAATTATGGTGCCTCGTACCGAAATGGTTGCTGTAGCGGCGGATATCGGCCCAGGTGAATTGCGGGATCTCGTCGTGAGTAAGGGCCACTCGAGAATTCCGGTCTATGAAGACACCATTGATAATATTCTAGGTGTACTACACGTGAAGGATTTTTTGATGGCGGAGGCTTCTGAACTCGAGAGCCCTGCCGCCCTGACGACTTTATTGAGAGCATCTTTTTATGTTCCAGAAGTTATGAAAATTTCTGAACTTTTAAGAGATTTCCAACGCCGGAAAACCCATTTGGCTATCGTCGTGGACGAATATGGAGGCACGGCAGGGGTAGTTACTCTTGAGGATATCATTGAAGAAATCGTGGGCGAGATTCAGGACGAATACGATGTCGACGATAAGCAATTTCGGCAAGTTGGCGAAAATAAGATAATTGCCGACGCTCGGGTTAGCTTGAACGATCTGGAAGAAATCTGGGAGATTTCTTTTCCTGAGGATGGAACTTACGAAACCCTTGCCGGGTTCTTAATGGCTCAATCGGGCTACTTGCCCGAGGTGGGGTCATGCATTCGCTGGGAAAGTCTGATTTTCACCGTCAAAGAAGCGAATGAGAAGCGCCTTAAACTCGTAGAGGTGGAAAGGCGTCAGTGGGGGGACAAA
>CAXGXL010000782.1:0-2190 GCA_964013555.1 uncultured bacterium | reverse complement strand
CGGAACCGGAACCGGAACCGGAACCGGAACCGGAACCGGAACCGGAACCGGAACCGGAACCTACTGGTGACTGCTCACCTCTAGAAAGCAACGGTAATTCTCTTCTCAATATTGAAACCTTCACCAATACGGTAATTCATTGGGCCACCCCCGTACGGGAAAAGTTTCAATTCCCATCCAGAGATAAACACTTCACTGCCATTACAATGCATCTTCAAATCGAATGCCCCAATGGCGGCTGCGATCCCTGGGATCGATTTGGCAACATAACGCTAGTCCATGAGGATGGTGGGAGCTATGAAATCGCCAGACTCATTACGCCCTATGATATAGGCTCTAGCTCTGGCGGACCAGGTCAGTGCAGTTGGAGTTATGACGTGACCCCCTATTCGCATCTTTTGCGTGAAGAACAAGAGTTGAGCCTCTACATCGAAACCTGGATTGGCGGCGACCGCGGCTGGAAAGTCAGCGTCAACTTTGATTTTCAACAAGGGGTTCCTGATTTAGAACCTTATAGGGTCGTGAACCTCTGGGACTTTGGGCGCCTCGTCTACGGCAATCCAAACAACCCCATTTCGACTCACCTTACGGAACAAATAGTCCAATTGGACTCTACCACCAAAAAAGCAATAGTGCGCACTACAGTCACAGGTCATGGACAGGGAAATACAGACAATGCTGCCGAATTTTCCTTGAGATGGCATAGAATTTCAGCGGGAAATCTCAATCGTCAATGGACTCCCTGGCGTTACGATTGCGCCAGTAATACCTGCAGCCCCCAAGGTGGAACCTGGAGCTACGGACGTGCGGGGTGGTGCCCAGGCTCCGGTTCATGGCCTGAAGAATTCGACGTGAGTTCACAAATGGACACCAATGGAGCCCTAACTTTGAACTACACTATTGAACCTTACGAAAACTGCTGTCGCCCTGATAACGTTGATTGCGACCACACCAATGGCGCCTGTTGCATATCTTTTGCAGGAGAATGCGGGTGGAACTACACCGGTCATACCGAACCGCACTTCGACCTGAATTCCCAGCTCATTCTCTACCGGTGTCCCCAATAATCGAAAAACCGCGCAACTAGGCCTAGGTCGGCTCCATTATGGATACACCCCAAGGCTCAAAAGCGATCCGGGCACGCCGATTCTCTTAAGCGGTAATGCCAAATCGTCTGGTACCGGAGCGCAAAATGTAAGGTCTAAGCCGCTCGTTGGATGAGCTAAGGAGAGAGCTGCTGCATGAAGTCCCAAACGTCTGAGCCCAAAGTTCTCACGAAAATATCGGTTGTGCTCTCCCTTCCCGTATTTAGAATCGCCGATAAGGGGATGCGTAATGTGCTTGAGATGGCGACGAATCTGATGCAGTCGTCCCGTTCGCGGCCAAACCCCCACCAGAGAATAACGTTCAAAAACAAAAAGACGCCGAAACTCACTTAGGGCCAAAACCCGCTTTCCACCAGGCTTCTTCGGGACCGGGTTATCAATAACACCCGACAAAGGGGTAATCCCTCGAACCAGTGCCAAATAAGATTTACGCACCTCTCCGGCCCCAAAGGCCTCAGAGATAATTCGCGCAGCTACTTTGTTCAATGCAAACACCAGAACCCCGCTTGTCGGTCTATCCAATCGGTGAACAGGGAAAACATGTTTTCCAACGTGGTCTCGAACAAGAGTCATAGCAACTACTTTATCGTTGTCCCATCCACGATGAACAAGCATTCCGGAAGGTTTGTTGACAACAACAATGTCATCGTCTTGATGAAGAACCGTCATCTTTGGCGCACTATCGGTACCCAATTGCATAAACGACAGTACTTTCATTCAATAAATTAGAAAAGGTCCAATCAAGTTCTCTTCTCGTAAAAACCAAAACCCCATCTTCCTTGTTGAATTTCGTCAAGCGCTAGGTGTACCTTTATTACATGCAAGACCAACCACCGAATCCAAATCAGCCTGCAATCACCCTGATCGGTGGCTCTGGGTTTGTGGGCAGTGCTATTGGCGAGCGATTCGCGTCGATGGGCTGGGAAATTCGTTTGGTCACCCGAACTATTCGCCCTCTTTTCTTTTCCTTCCCAGCAAAACAATTCGCCTGGGACGGCAAAACCTTACCAATGCCTGCAATACAAGGCGCCAAAGCTATTATCAATCTTGCGGGTCAACCCATTTTCGAACATCGATGGACAAA
>CAXGXL010000781.1:0-2203 GCA_964013555.1 uncultured bacterium | reverse complement strand
GGGTGAGCTTGGAAAAGAGCGGAGTGCAAACCAAGTCGTTGGTTGTTTCCCACGCATTTCACTCGGTGTTGATGGATCCTATTCTCAAAGGATTTGCTCTAATTGCTAAGAGCATTACGTATTCGCCGCCGGTGCTGCCTCTAATTAGCAACGTAAGTGGAAAACGAGCTGGCCCTGAAATTGCTCTTGCCGATTATTGGGTGGAGCATATTCGCAAACCCGTTGTCTTTAGCGACGGTATTCAGTGGGCCATCGAGAGCGGGGTTACTCTATTTGTTGAACTCGGGCCGCACCCGGTTTTGAGTGGTCTGGGGTCTCAATGCGCTCCCGATAATGAATCGCTTCGGTGGGTGGCGTCTTTGCGAAACAAGAAAAACGATTGGGAGGCATTTTTGTCGGCCCTCGTTCAAGTGCATTGCGCCGGTGTTGACCTGGATTGGAGGCGCTTTTTTGAACCCATTGGAGCCCGGGTTGTTGCGTTGCCTACCTATTCCTTTGACCGAAAGCGATTTTGGCTCGACGGACGAAAATCATCGGGCGCGTTGCTGCCCGGCTTGAAGGAGAGTTCTACGGATTTGGGGGGCTACTATTACCCCATGCCCGATGGTGGTTGGCAGCATTTTGTTAACGTTGGACCATCTCACCAAGACTACCTTGCTGACCACATCATTCATGGCTCCGTTATTGCAGCCGGAGCGTTTCATCTTGGAGTGGTGATGGCGGTAGCCCAAGAACATTTCCAAGCTCAAGGATTTTGCATTGAGAATCTCCAATTTCAGCGTCCGCTCTTGGTCGACGAGGACAAAACCCTGCAAATTGATTTGGCTCCTAATCTCGACAATGGAAATTTTTCCGTTCGAGTTTTGACCAACGATGATGACGAAGGGTGGACAACTTACGTTGAAGGAGAAATATCCATAGGCTCAGGGGAAGAACGTCCGTTTGAGAGTCTGCAACAAGCTCAAGTACGATGCCATAGGAAGGGTGATTCCCAGTCTCATTTCGGTGAGCTAGCGGCTGTCCATATTGTGTGGGGCCCTCTTTGGTGCTGGACCGAGTCGGTTTTTGGCGCAGAAGAGGCCGCTGGTGGTTTGGTGAAACTTGTGCCTCCTGGTGATATGGCCATTGGTGCTTTACCGTTGCATCCGGTGGCCATTGATAATGGCTTTGCTGCCGCTCGAATTGGGGTGGAAAAAGACCCAGAGGATAGCTCACCGCAGCTGCCGTTTGCGGTGGAAAGATTGCAATGGTTTCGACCACCGACGGACGCTCTTTGGTGCTGCACTAAAGCGGTGGAATTGGGGGATGAGACCTCGCGCTTTGACTTGACCTTTTGGGACGACGCGGGCCAAGTGGTTGCCATTATCAACGGGTTTGGGGTCAAGCGCGCCCCTGAAGCGGTGATGCTCGCGAATGCCGGTGCTAGTAGCGTGGATAAATTCCAATTCAAATTGGATTGGCGGGTGGCGGCGGTTGAAGATAAATCCCGGCCGCAAAACATTTCGGTGCTAGGCGAGGCACCCCAAGGGTTGGCAGGCGCTACGGTGCTCGAAGAACTTCCTTCCTCTATTGAAGGTCCCACCACACTCCTCTCGTTTTGGAAATGCGACGGGGAATCGCCCGAACAAGCCTCTGCTATAGGGGCATGGGCTTTGGAACAACTTCAGTGGGCTCAGAACAAAGACGAAGTGCGTTTGATTTGGTGCACCCAGAACGCCATCGGCGTAAGGCCCGATGATTCAGTAACGGGGGCTCCAAGTTCGGTGGTTTGGGGCTTGGCGAGAGTTGCAAGAAACGAGAACCCAGATCTAGATCTGAGGTTGATCGACTTTGAAGACGGCAATTGGGTGGCAGCTCTTGGTCTCGAAGGCGAGCCCGAATGTGCGGTGCGCGGTGGCGAGATTTTCATTCCCCGTTTAATCCAGTACCGGCCCACGAACAACGAGAGCAAGGTGGTGCAAGACGGCGCTGTGGTTTGCATCACCGGTGGTTTGGGGGCCTTGGGCAGGAAGGTTGCGAGGCATTTGGTGCAAGCCCAAGGGGTAACCCGGTTGATTCTTACATCGCGACGCGGCCAGGGTACTCCGGGCGCGGCCCAATGGGTTGAAGAGCTTGAGAACCTCGGCGCTCAAGTCGAAATCAAGAGCTGCGATGTGAGTGATTTGGCGTCGGTTCAAAAAGCCTTGGACAATGTTGATCCTCT
>CAXGXL010000780.1:0-2203 GCA_964013555.1 uncultured bacterium | reverse complement strand
CGCTAGCCACTTCAAAGAGTTTGAATCTTATTTCTTTCACAATTGCGTCTACGAGACCATCTACTCCGACATTAGCCAGTTCGAAGGAATTCACACCGATGACCTCCTGAAAAAAATAGACCAAAGCTGGTCGATTATTTTTGTTGGGGATGCTTGGATGAGTCCATACGAACTTACCCATTCCGGGGGCTCCATCTACTATGGACACCAAAATGCCACCCCGGGAATTGAGTGGCTCAAGCGCTTGAAACAAAAGTGCCCTAAGAGCGTTTGGCTCAACCCCGAACCACCGCGCATTTGGGATAGCGAGAGCATCTACCTTGTTCGTCAGGTTTTTCCCATGTACCCATTCACATTAGATGGGCTCTCCGATGCAATCAACGACCTTCAAGGACTCCGGAAAACCCACTAACTCTTGCCTCAAAAAAGAACTGCTGCCGGAAACAATGAATTCAAGCAGGCGCTCAATGCCATGCATTCGCTCGACAACGAGCTAACTTTTATTCCACCGCACAAGAATCATCGAGAGAGGGAATCCGCTCCAAGGTAATTCGTCCCAATTTCCCCGAGCGCAACTCTCTTAAAAAGAGCCCACAAGCTTTCTCAACATCAACAACTCCACCAGAACCAAGGCAACCGCGCTTCTTGCCAATGGCCTCAAGAATATCCATGGGGTTTGATAACTCCTGCGCCAAGCGAAAACGCTCGCGAAACCCTTGAGGGTAGCGTTCGTTTAGGATCCCAATCGCAAACTCAGAGATAGCCGCTAAATCAAAAACGGTATCCCGAATCGCACCCGTTGCAGCAAGGTATTCGCCCACAGAATCACCTTCGAATTTCGGCCATAAAATACCTGGAGTATCTAGGAGCTCCATCGCCTTATCTATCTTCACCCACTGTTCCGTGGTGGTTACGGCCGGGCGATCTCCGGTACGAGCAATTTTCTTGTTAGCAAGTCGATTAATGAGCGACGACTTGCCCACATTGGGTATGCCCGCAATTAGAATTCGAAATCGAGCCCGATGAAAAGAGCGCCCGGTCTGCTTGAGGTATTTGTCAAAAAGAGCTTTACAAACCCCCGGAATCTTCTTCACCGATTTGGGGTCCATCGCATCTACAGCGAGAGCACTAAGCCCCAATTCATCTCTAAAATAGGTTATCCATTCTTTGGTTACCTTTGGATCGGCCAAATCGGATTTATTTAGCAAAACAAGGCGAGGCTTCTCATCCGTTAGCTCCGCTAACATGGGGTTACGACTCGCCAAGGGGATTCGAGCGTCAACGATTTCGGCAACCAGATCTATGCGCCCGAGCGTCTCAACCATGCGCCGACGAGCCTTATTCATATGCCCGGGAAACCACTGAATTGTCATGTTATCGTCCCAATCATAACCAAAAAAAACAATCGGTCCTGCGACTTCAAGCCTAACACCATTTCCCACCACCTGCTCACTCCCATACACAACCTGGTTGGGTCACTCTTTGCTGCAACCCCGGAGCCAATGGAAAAAAGAAGGTGGCACTTGAGCTGATGGCAGTCACAATCCCTATTGTCAACGGTCCCATGACTACTCCATCTCTCAGACGAATACGTGTGTATTGGTGGGAGTTATAGAGTCCTTGCTTAAGGCGCGAACTCGATGAGAAATCCATAAACCGAACTCCCAGAGCCAACACCAAGGAACTTTTCCCGCACGAGCAATCCATGGCTCAATCACTCAATTGAAATCTAGGCATTTACGCGGCCTGTAAATGAGGTTAAACCTTACCAGAGTATGGAAGCCTCATCGAAAGGAAACCCCGTGGAATTTACAACGGAATTTATCTCCTACCACCGCTCTGGCGACGACCTTCATCTTCGCACTACAAGCCAAATTATTTTTGTTAGTAAAACCGACCAAGAAATGTTGGCCTTTGCTAAAAGCCTGCGGCGCGGGCAACATATTCGAGTAGCGGGCGAGCCAGAAATGTCCTCCACAATAAGTAATATGGTAGTTAAAGCTACTAAACTCGAGGCAATTTAACTAGGCAGGAAAGAGCAACATGACTGTTATTGATTGCCATTGCCATGCCTTTCCCAATCTAGAGCAATACTCCCAGCAATTGCCTTCAAAAATTCGGGATTTTGTTCAGAGCAAAGCTCCAGTCGTGCAAGAAAAAGCGCAGAGCATCCTCAACGCGCTTCCAGTTAAAGCGCCTAAAA
>CAXGXL010000779.1:0-2206 GCA_964013555.1 uncultured bacterium | reverse complement strand
GCTTGCTCATCCTTATTCATGGCCGCAAGCACGTAACCACTCCCGTCTGGGAGTTCACGAATGCCTTTGACTGAAATGGTCTGAGGGAGGGTAATTTGCCAATTAGGTTCTTGGGGGGCAGTGGTCGACGAGAGCTGATCTGGAGCGAAATAGGCGACGAAACCTTCGCCATCGGACGGATTACCGTACGATTTGAATCCTTCAAAAGAACCGCGTTGTGCATTGGTTACTCCGGATGCGATCAGGCCTCCGTTCGAGGTTATTTCCACGGTTTCAAAGGCACTATCTCGATTGCTAGAAGCTCCCAAGGTGGTTGCCCACAGTAGGCTTCCGGTTACGAGGTCGTATTTCGCAAGCAATCGGTCAACGGTGCCATTGGCGCGCTCCTCGAAGCCGCCGACAAAGGCAGCACTATCGGTGGCGGCGACGCTATTGGCTCCGTCCATTTTGCCGGTGGAGCCAAATGTGGCGCTCCATTGGTAGGTATTGGTTTCTTCTGGGCTTAAGAAGAGCGTGCCGGTAAAGGTGGGGGGGGCCACTTTGACAACGAATCCTTCGATATTACCCCCGTTATCGGCGCTTTTACCTACAGCCAGGTACCCGCCATCGGGAGATTGTATACCGTGCACGGGGTGCGGATCTTCTCCGCAGCAGTCTTCACCGATTCCTGCGTAGAAGGTTATTTGGGGGGCTCCTGGGCTCACACCCGTATCGGCTAACCCAGGGGAGGCAAAGAGTAAGAGGATTAAGCAAAGAGAGAGGCTGCTGGGAAGCCCGGACTCTAAGCATGGCGCTAGGGACAATCGGTCACGAAGATAGGGTAAAGTCACGTATATTCTCCAATCTACGATGGGCGCTCTATTTAGACGCATAGAGTTCAGAGAAGGGAAATTATTTTTTGTTGTTTTTCGATGAGGGTGCGCAAACAAGATTTGAATTGAAAGAGGAACGCGTTCAGCAAGAGGCCTATTGGCCTCGTTTTTGTGCTCACCCAAGAGTGTCTTTTCGTGTCATGTTTTAGAGCGAGTGATATTGTGCCTGCTGGGTTCGTTCAGCGAAGGGAGATGGAGAGAGCCCGAGTGGGTATCGGTTCCAACCGTGTTTGGGTGAAGGCCATAAATGCCTGAAAAACGTGAGTTGCTTTCCTTGTTTGGTGTTTCTTTTTCGGTTGTCTATGCAATGGATTGGAGTTACTTGCCTTCTTTTTTGGGAATCTTCATGGAAGCAATTATTGTCATTGTCGGTTTTTTGGGGGCCGGAAAAACAACCTTACTAAAGAGGCTAACCAAAGAGTATCTGAATAAATCGTGGAACCCCTTTATTATTCTCAATGATTACCAAAATGCCTCGATGGATTCTCAGCAGTTTTTAGATTTCTTGGACCCGTCTCAGGTCAATGCCCTAAGTGGCAGTTGTATTTGTTGTAGCGGTATCAATGAATTGAGGCTCCAGGTGAACTCTATTCCCTCCAGAGAAAAGGGAATAACTCTTATTGAGGCCAACGGAACCACCGATGCTTGTGACTTAATGGGCTTTTTAGGCGTTGGAATCAAAGAGCAATTCTTACCTCCTATTCAGATTTCTGTGGTTGATGTGAAAAATTGGCAAAAGAGGGAGCTGCATAATGAACTAGAAGCGAATCAAGTTCAGGTTTCTTCTCTTGTGGTTTTGAATCACGCCCAAGGGGTAACCACCCAGAGAATTGAAGAAGTCAAAAACAATATTCTAGAGCTTAATCCTTCTGTGAAGATACAAATGTGGAGTGAATTGGATTCGTTCGATTTATTGGACTTGGCTCCGTCAAAAAACGAGCCAAACAAGATGGACCACGCTAAAGCCCATTGGTCTTCTTGTTCGGTAGACTTACCGGACCCCATTGCATCAAAAAGTCTGAAACGGGTTCTCGATTCATTGCCTGAAGGGATATTGAGGGTAAAGGGATGCACAAAGCTCGATGGCGATGAGTATTACTCCTATTTCGAGCGTATTCCCTCCGGAGAAGTGATGGTTAGGCCCTACAACGGCGACCTGATGACGGGTCCCAAATTGTTGGTGGTTGGGCCGGGAAGTGACCCGGATATGCTAAGAGAACTCCTTTCGAAAAGTCGGTCCGATTGATTTAACTTTGCTCCAGCTTGAATCAATTGCACTTAGCCTGTTAATTTAACACTTCAGTAACTATTTATACTAGGCAGGTAAGCCTTGG
>CAXGXL010000778.1:0-2212 GCA_964013555.1 uncultured bacterium | reverse complement strand
CGGGAAGCTTAATCTCGGGGTCAATGGGCCATTTGCCAAAGGAAAGTGGGACTGAATATTCAATTTTACCCGCGCTTTTGGATTCTCCTCTGATGGCCAAGTGATGAATGCCCTCCACTGGCGAAGAAAAAACGACGCTATAGGTTCCCGCGTCCTCCACGTTCAGAAAGGTTTGGCTGGCAGTCCAATTTCTGTATTTTTTCGTTCGTGGTGCCACGAGGTGCGCACGAAGGGTCGCATCGTTAATCGGTTGCCGCGTTCCGTATTTCGCATCGTGAGAATCCAATACATGCGAGATCGAGAGTCGAATGGTGGCCGCCTCACCAGGATTGGCCACCCCGGGCGCTATCTGGAGCCGGTAATCTACTTTTTTGTCAGCTTTTTGATGCCGTATGCGTGGGGGCTTACCGCCGGCCCGTATGGAGCGTACAAAGTCTTCGGAAGAACCCGTGTTTAGTGCTTTGGCTGACTTTGCCGCTGTGGTTGACTTTTCTGCAGTGGATGTTGCCTGGGCGGTGGGTTTGGCTGGCGCTGGCGTTGAAGAAAGAGCTGGAGCCTTAGGGCTAGGAGCTGAGGTCCCACAGCCGAGCGAGATGGTGAAAAGAGTGAGAGTCAGAAGGGGGAGTAACATACGTTGAATCATTGGCAGGTTCCTATATTTCGGTCGAGTTCCATTCCCAGGCGCTTGGCCAAAGGCATGACGGACGGGTTCGGTGAGAAGAGCCGCCCGTTAATCAAAAAACTGGGCGTTCCCATTACACCAGCTTGGATTCCTTGCCGCTTTAAAGCAAGGACATGGTCTTGGTATTGGTGGCTATCAAGGGCCTTCTTAAATTGTTGGTGCTTAAGGCCTATTTTTTTTGCAATTCTTAACAGGTTAGATTTGTCGAATCCTAATTCTTGGTTCTCAAACAAGGCATCGTGCATTGGCCAGAATTTGCCTTGCGCGTCCGCTGCGAACAAAGCCTCGGCAGCGGCGAGTCCCTGGGGGTGGTTGTGCAGGGGAAAGGGTATAAAAAAGAACTGAGCTCTGCCTTTTAATTGCTGCACCAGCTTTTTTACAATCGGGGCTTGAGTCTTGCAATGCGGGCAGCGAAAGTCCGCAAATTCAACGATTCTAACCTTGGCGTTGCTTTTGCCCATGAAGGGAAGTTTCTCTAGGTTAATAGAATGCTTTTTGGCGCAAAATGGGCCCATGACCTGCTCGGCAAGTTGCCCTAGTATCTCGTTGGTGTCATTGCCAACCTCGACTTGTTCCACAATCCAGCTGGCGAGGTGGTTTGCGATTCGGCAATTCGGCCGGAGGTCCAGACACCCAGAAAGGGAGAGTGAGCTCTGGCATCCACAGAATTCTTCAGAAGCGACTTGTTCAAAGATTGCTTGTTGTTGACCAGACAGGGCGGTGATATCCGGCCGGTCTGGAGTGGTTACCAATAAAAGAGAAGACAATAGGGCATACGTGATTTCAGTCATGTGAAGGTCACGCACACTAGCTGGGCTTGGAGAATTGGTCAATGGTATCTGGCTTTAGTCCGTACGTATGACAACCCCGGTTTGGAGCGGGCTATTTGTCTAGCTTTGTGTACACTTTTGTCTCGAAAGAGTAGTGTCTGTTGGCTCAATAATTGCACCAAGGAGGCTAGGAGGTAAAGGTGGCGAATTCTGTTATACGAGTAGTGGTGCACTTAGGTTTGGCGTTGTGTTTTGCCAAGTGCGGGGTTTTTGGGATCGGCTCCTGGCCGCAACCGGAAGGAGAACCTTCGGTGAGTAGCGACGCTTCTGAGACCGCTCCCGCATCCGAAGAGGTGTGTGACGGTCTGGACAATGATGCCGATGGAGTTGTTGATGAAGGTTGCAGCTGTCTGGATACTCACCCGCGCGCTTGTCTGGTGGTGTTAGACCAAACCTGCATGAGTGGTATTCAATATTGCATAGATGGCAATTGGGTCGGATGCGAGGACCTCACCGCCACAGGCGCGGCGGTAGAGGGGGAGCTCAGGTTTCAAGAGACTCGACCTTCGCCCTGGCTACACCAGGCAACAGAGGAGCTTTTGGTGGTGGTGAAGGCGGTGGTACCTTGTGAAGGAATCGTCGTGCCGTATGTTTCGTTGACGATAGGCGTGGAATCGCCCCACATGGTGGTGCGTTATCAATTGAACGATGAAGGTCTAAGGGGGGATTCCCAAGCAAGTGACGGGTTGTATTCACTTCG
>CAXGXL010000777.1:0-2215 GCA_964013555.1 uncultured bacterium | reverse complement strand
TCATTTTGCCCCGTTTGTTAAATCACTCACTTTGGAACGCGAAAGACCCATCACCTTACCTCAAGCACGAGTCCGTGTTTTGGTCCTTCAGCGATGCTAGCGTTGTGAGTAATTTGGCTAAGAAAACAAGTCAAAAAGACATACCGTAAAAAACGAGGGCACCAGAGGGCAGTAATCAGAGCAGAATAGAGTAGTTCCAGCTCAACATACTACAAAAGCGTACAAACATCTTTGGTGCTTTTTCTTTTACCTTTCCCTTTGCTCGAATTGCGGCCAGATCCCGCTGGACCTTCTGAAGACTCCGTTAGAACCTCACTTGATCGTGACTCATGTTCTCCCGCATATTTACCAGCTCCAACCTCTTCCCTTTGTTCAAGAGGACACCTCGCACAAATTTTTTTTTCTATGAGTTCCTCTAAACCCACCGGTGCAAGCGTCAAACGATTCGCTAGAAAGATATCGAACGCTCGAAACCCGCCTGCTCTCCTTTGGCTTTCTTGCAACATGATGGCTTGGGCACTGGTCGATGCAGAGGCCTTGAATTGTGCAATTTTCTCCGCAACCAAAGGGTCGAGGTACTCGTACTGAGAGATTACCTGAGCGTATTTAATCAACCGATATATATTACAGAAAACAATTTGCCTTCGCTCGATTCTTGTTTTTTTTTGCGGACACACCATAAATTCGTTTTGGTCCCACGGACTGCGCCACCCATTGAGGCTCGACACGCAAAAACCGCTGTCTTTGATATTATTTCTAAAACTGTCCGGCGGGTTTGCCATCAGTGGCTCACTTATCAAGTTTTTTTTGCCACTCGTTCCTCTGCCACTAACCATCAACCGTTTTTCTTGGGCAATTTCGAGTCCTCGTGCCGCGTTTGCCGGAAGCAAAACGTAGTTGCCTTTTGGAACCGTCATTTCATAAAGAACCAAATTCCTTTG
This sequence comes from uncultured bacterium, assembly GCA_964013555.1. GTDB lineage: Bacteria > Myxococcota > XYA12-FULL-58-9 > XYA12-FULL-58-9 > JABJBS01 > CAXGXL01. Next base: position 1,274 of record CAXGXL010000777.1, on the reverse strand, counting down.
GGAGTTAGCTTTCAAACTCCGTACAAAAGCACCTCCGAGTTGTTTAATCGCAGCTGCAAGAGAATTTGCGGGATTAACGGATAGCCAAATGGGGTAATCCGCTTTAGACCCTGAATCGTCTAGAAGAGTGTTTGTACCGTGCCAGGCTCTTATGTCGTGAGTCACGACGTAGGTAGTCACTCCCTTGCCGATGCTGATACCGTAAGCGTCTTTTGCCGCATCTAACGGCGGAATATAAGCTTCCGAGCGGACCGTAAAAAAAAGGATTAGGATCAAGGTAGCTCCGCAAACCAACCCCGCCGAGAGAGGCTGAGAGTTTTTTTGAAGCACTGAATTCATAGCCTCAATGGTAGCAGAACTAAAAGGCCGGTTCGAGCCCTACTTCCAAGATCGCAGCGTGCTCACAGAGTCCCTTTCTTTGGCCTCCCCCTCGGGCCGCCTATTGCTCAACCCACTTATCGAGCCATGCACGTGAAGGCCACCCAGAGCAAAAACATGGTTCGATAGACTATCCCGGGGAGTGGAGTATTGAACACGCCACATCCTTTCATGGTTATCCGCGGTAATTTGTCATACGCCAAAGACCTTCCTTAATAGATACTTCGAAGCTAATTCGCTTCTTTCTGGATCCCCAACCCTCTACATTTCCCTTTATCTCTGAATAGTTGGGACCTTCGCTCCCCAATTCCCGCCACCCCATTGCCCTTCCCAACCCTCCCGTGGCAATAAGGGCCTTCACAATCGCATTTTTTGGAAAAACTCCCAACAAAGGACGCCCCATGGCTACCTCCCAAATCAATTTTGTTCAGCGGCTTTGGCTCGCATTAACTCTACCGTTTCGCGTCCTATTCAATGCTACATTATGAAATAACATCTACGAGCTTCTCAATCCCCAAGGTTCGCCTGAGCCTAAGGCCCCCCCAACCCCAGTCATCGATCCCGTCCCGGAGGTCGAACCAGAACCACCAACCGTCGAACCCACTACCGCCCTTCAAGTACTGGCTATTCTTCAGCGCGAAGGCCGATTCATCGATTTTCTCCAGGAAGAGGTCACACAATTTTCCGATGAAGAAGTAGGAGCTGCAGCTCGGGTAGTTCACGAGGGTTGCAAGCGCGGTCTGAAGGGTCATCTGGTGCTAGAGCCGGTTCGAATCGAAGAAGAGGGAACCGCCGTTGAGCTGGCCGAGGGGTTTGATGCACACCGGTTGAAACTAACCGGCAACGTATGCGGCAAACCTCCCTTTAAAGGGCGCCTAGCACATCCTGGTTGGCAG